>DASQVB010000348.1:0-2618 GCA_035640975.1 Pseudonocardiaceae bacterium | reverse complement strand
CGCCCGAGGCCACCGATTGCCCGCGGGTCAGCAGCAAATCCGACGGGCGCCATCTCGTATGCACACAGGCCTCCACCCGCAACGATGGCAAAACTGGGCCTTCACCCAGCGGAAGCCGACCAACGCAGGCTCAGCGTGGTCAGCTGATCGGGCTGGGGTTGTTGAATCGAGCGTTAGCTGTGCCGACCGATCTCGACCCCTTCGGGGGAGACGGCGGGAGCGTGCGTCATGGTGCGGGGGGGAGCCATTGTTACCTCCGGTACTCGGCTGACGTTTACCATTTAGCTACTATCAGTTATAAACTGAGTAACTCACACGAGTGGACAATAGATACCGTAGAGTGTTTTTACCACTCCAACAATACCTTGCGCGACCAGCGGTCGATCCGGGGATGCAAGCGGCCAAGCACCGCTGCACGGCTTGTCACCCTCATGCGACACACGATGAGCGCTGTGTAAATGCCTGCCACACCGATGGCGGGATGACTGGACCGCGCTGCAGCCGTAGCGTCCCGATCCTGACGCGGCTTCCTTTCCCAACGCGGTTGGTGGCGTTCCACCGCCGCCAGGATCAGTGCGTGTCGGCCTGCGTCCACCGACTGGGGGAGCAGCCGGTGTAGTCGTCCCACCCGGATGACCGCTGTAGCGGCAGTCGGGGTGGGCAAACCCGCCCGGCTGCCCACCCCCCAGCAGCGGCAGCCGGGCGGGCGGCAGTCGCGGCACACTCCTGCCCGCCAGATGGCCTTCGGCGCGTCAGCCGCGCAGCCGGAGGTTCAGATATCGCCCGACTCGCCAGGGCCACAACCGTCCAGCACCAGCCACCGTCCGAGGTCGCCGCCGATCAGCAGCGCAGAATCCCGCTGTTCCCAGATGCCGTTCGACGGCTGCGGCTGACCGGTTTCCTCGGCCGCGACGGAGTCCGCCAACTCCCGGACCAGCCGCCAGGTGGTCGCGTCGAAGCGGCCACCGGTCTGTACGTATACCGACACCGCCTCGACGAGCAGTTCCAGCCCGTCGTACTGCACCTGGTCCTGGCCGCGTTGCCGACTCGGACGGGGGTTGAGCCGGCCCACCCGGGGACACCCGGTTGCACACGTTCGTCAGGCACGGTGTCACCGCGGATGTCGACCAGCGGGCCGGCCGGCACGAGCCGCTCAGCAGTGATCGAGCGCGTACGAAGCAGGCAACAGGCCGCGTCGTCGCGCTGCCCGAGCAGCGAGGCAACAGCTACCGCCAGCGAGGCGTCGAAGCCACGAGTAGCGGTAATCGAACTGCCGGCTGTGGCCGGCGCCTCAGGCAGGCCTAGGGTTGGCGCGGCAGGAGGTTCAGAAGCAGGCGCCGGTTTGTCCGACGCTCATTCCTGTGCCTGCTGCGCCGCAGCGTAGCCCAACTGCAAGAAGTCGGCTCCGGTCAGCGCGGCAAAAGTGAACGCAACCAACCGGGTGAACCGTGGGGCGAAGACCATGCCGAGCCCAAAGCCGGTGGCGATCCACACGTCCAGGCAGAACGGGCAGGTGATCAACTCTCCGATAGCATGCCTGACACGCCCGGTGCTGCGCACCTCCTCCATGACCTCGCCAGGACCACCGGTGTCCTGGAATCGGGTGAACGGTGCCCGCAGCGGGCTGGTGACGGCATCCTTGCTGATAGTCCGAGACAGCTTGTGCGTACCCAGCGTGATGAGCAACAGGTCGAACAGGGTGAGCTGGGGCGGCTTTCGGCCGGTTGCTCCGGCCAGTCCGGCGGCCCCAGTCACCAGCGCGCCGAACACCGCCATCACCAAGACGTAGCCGCTCAGCGGGCGGTCCTCACCGTTTTGGTAAGCCCTTGCCTCAGGCTGGACCGCCTCGCGTACCCCATCGATCACATCGGCCATGTTCGTCCCTTCCTAGTTGTTCCTTCGCGGCGCGAGATACCCACTGGCCGAGCTTCTCACTCCCCTCACGGGTGTACAGGTCCGGCTATGGTCACCTACCGCGCCACAACCACGCGCAACTGCCTGGAAGTACGCGCTTCGGGCGCGTGGGCCGGGCCATCACGCCGCACGCGCTGGTGATGAGCAACCGCACGATGCCGACGATGGGCGGCCGTACCAGACCGCTGATCGTAAAGCCGACACCGACGAGAGCGATCCAGACCAAGAGCGATCCAGAGCACAAGGGCGAGTAGCAGGAGTCCGAGCACGAGGTCCTCCAAGGGCGCGGGAGGCGCCCCCACAAGCCGCCTCGGTTACTGGTAGGCCTCCATTACCCGGGCATTGCGCAGTTAAACCGCTGCTGCAGCGGCGTTCACCCGGTGCTCCCCGACGTCTCGAGATCCTGGTGACGTGTCGATGAGCTCACCACCGCCTAATTCCCCTTCCCCTCCTGCTCGTCGCGCAGGAAGCGCTCAAGCTCAGCGGCGAGCTCGTCGCCTGACGGCAGGTTCGAAAAGTCAGGTGGCGGAGTCGCTTCGCCGTCGAACACGGACTCTAGAGCGTGCACGAACGCGCGGTGCTCCTCACTACTGGCGAGCACCTCATCGATCTGGGTCAGCACGCTGGCAGCCGCAGCATGCAACTCCCCGGCGTCGAGCTGCAGCCCGGCCACGGTGGCCAGCGCGTCGACGAGTGCGGCGCTG
>DASQVB010000347.1:0-3138 GCA_035640975.1 Pseudonocardiaceae bacterium | reverse complement strand
AGCGATCTCGGCCTCCTCGGCGGCTTGCTCGGCGTCTTCTGCCACCATCTCGGCTTCGGTGAGCTCGACGAGCGTCGGGCCGGAGCTGATACGGGCGAGCTCCCGCCGCGCCGCCCTGGCGATCCACTCCGAGACCGGCATGCCCTGGCGCGCAGCGGCCAGCTCAGCAAGTGCCACCGTGCCAATGTCGATCTCCACGGGCACCGTACGACGAGTTGCCATGGGCGTCAGGGTACTGGTCTGGGGGCGGCTGCGGGATGTCGCGTCACGGGGCCTGAGAGGATTGCGACGCTGCCTAGTCGCCGGTGCCAGGCTGTTACGGGGAGATTGGATGGTTGTACATTGCGGCACTGGCCGCGGCGAGGCGGTAGGTAGACCCTCGGCCGGTGTAACCGGGCCAGGTTCACTGCGGTAGGCGACTGTGAGGGCCTCCAACTGTGCGCGGTGGGTCGTGCGCAGCTCCCTAGGCGTGCGGCTGTATCGGCGCGGCTGGTCGCGGTCCTGGCGATAGTCAGCGCGTAGCTGCTCTAGCTCGGCTCGACCAATTGTGCGCGCCTCCGTACCCGAGTCGATCAACGACCTCGTGCAGGCCGCAGTCGCCCGCACCGACCCGGACCGATCTTGTCCGGCTACAGGTCTCGAGGCGAAACGGTCCAGCGACGCAGATGCCGCCGGGTCACGGCAAAGGTTCGGACGGGCGCCCAGCGCTGGGCCCTGCCGGACCTTCGAGGTCGGCAGGTTTCGGAGTCCGATCGTCGGTCTACGGCGTGGAGTGCAGGATTTGGAGAGCTTTGAGCGCGCCCTCCTCGCTCGTGATCTTTCGGGTCACAGGAGCTGTATGGCGCCTACCTGCGGCGGCCGCACCGCAGCGATGTATCGCTGCGACTCCGATGGTTTGCGTGCCGTGCGGCTGTTAACCGACGCTGTCGCCGTTAAACCCATCTGGTCCCCTACGGTGCGGGTAACTCCTCGATCTCGACATTCGGATCGATCGCGCGTAACGGGCCAGGTTCTGCGGTAAGGATGGCGAGCCCACGGGTGATCGCCACGTCGACGGCGTGGGCGGCGGCCAGGTCAAAGCGCCTGGCCTGATGCGCTGGGTGGGCCCGCACGCCAGCCCGGCTGGCCACTGACGCACCGAGGTCCTCGACGACGACCGTCGGGGCGTCCAGGAACAGTTCGAGCAGCGCCCGCGCCTCCGTCGGGATGGCAGCCCATGCCTGCAGCAGCGCGGTCGAGGGAGTTGGGAAGGTCATCCCAAGTTCGACACCAGCTACTAGGAATGCCCGACCGTACACGGAGCGGTCGGTGGCGATGTCGACAATAGCCGAGGACGTCAGAACTCTGCCGCTCACGACGCCTGCGGATGCTGGTTGGTCCGCTCACCGAGCAGGGCACGGCGGGCGTAGGCCAGCGCCTCGGGATCGACGTCCCCGGCCGCGGCACGCCAGCGGGCCAGCCACTGCTCGCGGATCATCCGGGCGTCCAGGGCGCCTTCGACGTACTCCGACACGCTAGCCGCACCGGCCAGTTCGGCGGCAGCCTTGAGCCCCGCGGCGACGCCGGGATCCAGGCTCACGGTGATCCGCTCCTTCTTGGCGCTCATACGCTGAGACTACAGCGCTCATACGGTGTGGGAACAACAGGGGCCGTGAGCTGGTCGCGTGCGCAGGCCAGCACCAAAAGCAAGGCGCAAAGCTGAGCCAGTCTTGGATCGGCCGTGAATCGGAGTTATTTCCCGACGCCCGATGAGGACGATCGCCGCCAACCTGCCGGGCTGTAGCGCAAGGCCAACGGCCGATCAGTCAGCGCCCGTACTTCGGTGTCAGTGCCTGGCACGCGGGTCCAGGTGTAGGCGTCGAGGACCATCGTGCGTTCGGTCCCCTCAGTGCAGGCGACGAGTTTGCTGGAACGGCCCGCGCCCTGCACGACCTGGCGGCTCCGGTGCTGCTCGTCGCCATGAGGGCGGCGAGTGCACACCGCACCGGTTGCTGGCTCCACGATGCCGCACCGCGTTTCACCCGCAATGGGACCCGGGCAGCTACTAAGCTAAGGCGTGTCCACTGGATCTTGGTGGGGCATCCAGTAGATGGTCGTCGTGTTTGATCGCCATGACCTGACCGATGAGGAATGGGCGCGGCTGGAACCGTTGCTGCCCGACCGGACGCCACGCCGGGGTGGCCGGTGGGCCGACCATCGCAGCGTGATCAATGGGGCGAGCGTGGCTGAAATACTGCGCTTGGCCATCTAGGACACGCGTCGCCGCGTGCTGTGCTGGCCAGCTGCGCGTCGTTATCGTCGCGAGCATGAGCCGAGCGGGTGACGTCGTGTACTACGCGACGTGCGCGTGTGGGCAGCGGTGGTTTGGTCTGAACCGGGCTCACTCGACGTGTTGCCATCGGACCTGGGACGACGCCGAGCTGTTCGACGCGCATCGACTCGGCGAAGTCTGCCGGACGCCGCGTTCGATGCGCCTGGTGCAGAACGCGCAAGGCGTGTGGATGCGTCGATGTGACGGACTCCCCCGTGGCGCATGACGCGATCCGATAACCTATGTTCTGTCAGATAATGGTCATCTGTGCTGGTCATTCGCGTGTCACGATCGAGCGTTATGTCAGCACTCCCCGAAGACGACCACGCGACCGACCGGAAGGTCTGCATTGGCGCGCCGCTCGGGATGTCGTATGCGGCTGGCTTCTGGGTGTGGATCTTGCACTGGGCTCACGTCGCGCCGACACGATAAGATGATCATCGTGTTTCGACCAGTCCGACCCTGATCGTCACCTGCCACCGTGCAGGCGATCATGTCCATCGGGCTGTAGCGCAGCTTGGTTAGCGCACCTGCTTTGGGAGCAGACGGTCGCTGGTTCGAATCCAGTCAGCCCGACGTTGAGTTGCTAAGGTCTCCCCCGCCTACATGAAACCCCCAATGTTGAACGTGTGATGCCCCGGTTGGACCCGTCTCCAGCCGGGCATCTGCACGTCAGTCGAACAAATTGGGATCTTCACGGCTTCGCTCTTCGGCCAATGTACGTAGACCTTTCTGCGTCACGATGGTGGCGAATTCTGTGAATGACACGAGTGGGTCGATCGACCTAGCTGCAAGCCAGCACTGCCGGAGAATGCGCGCAGTCGGCT
>DASQVB010000346.1:0-4786 GCA_035640975.1 Pseudonocardiaceae bacterium | reverse complement strand
CTGCCCTATGCCGAGGGCGGCTACGGTTACCCCGAGTCCGGCCAGACGATCATCAACGTGACCAACGGCAAGTTGATCCGGCTGTTGGTCGACGACGAGCCGTTGGATGTGCGCTACGGCCACCTGCGGTCGCACGAACGGGTGCTTGACTTGCGGGCGGGTACGCTCACTCGCCGTATGGAATGGGTGTCACCGGTCGGTACAGCGGTGCGGGTGCACTCACAGCGGCTGGTGTCGCTGGCCCAACGAGCCGTGGCCGCGATCAACTACGAAGTCGAGCCGGTCGACTCGCCGGTGCTGCTGGTCTTGCAGTCCGAGCTGTTCGCCAATGAGCAGCTACCTCCCACCAACGGCGACCCGCGGGTGGCTGCGGTGCTCTCCGAGCCGCTGGTCGCTGAGCAACACCGTTTCAACGACACCGGCGCCACGCTGATGCACAGCACCCGCCACTCCGGGCTGCGGATGGCCACCACGATGGACCACGAGGTGATCGGCCCATCACGCACGGAGTTCCACTCGTCGGCTACCGAGCACGTCGCGCGGACGACGGTGATCTGCCGGCTGGAACCCGGGCAGCGGCTGCGGGTGGTGAAGTACGTGGCGTACGGCTGGTCCTCGCAGCGGTCGTTTCCGGCGCTGAACGATCAGGTTCGGGCGGCGCTGGCGGCGGCGCGGTACACCGGCTGGACTGGGCTGGCCACCGAGCAGCGCCGTTACCTCGACGACTTCTGGGCCTCGGCCGACGTGGAGGTTGACGGCAGCCCGCAGCTCCAGCAGGCGATCCGATTCGCGTTGTTCCACGTCCTGCAAGCCGGCGCGCGCGCCGAGGGGCGCGGGATCGCGGCCAAGGGCTTGACCGGACCGGGCTACGACGGCCATACCTTCTGGGACACCGAGACCTTTGTGCTGTCGATGCTCAGCCATACCGTGCCCGGCGCTGCCGCTGACGCATTGCGCTGGCGGCAGCAGACTCTCCCGCTGGCTATGGAGCGTGCTCGGCAGCTGAACCTGGCCGGTGCGGCGTTTCCCTGGCGCACTATCCGCGGCGAGGAGTGCTCGGGGTACTGGCCGGCGGGTACCGCAGCCTTCCACGTCAACGCCGATATCGCCTATGCAGCGATTCGCCACGTAAACGCGACCGGTGACGCTGACTTCGAGCGCGACGTTGCGCTGGAACTGTTGGTTGAGACGGCGCGGCTGTGGCGCTCCCTTGGCCACCATGACGTGGCGGGCCGCTTCCGCATCGATGGCGTGACCGGGCCGGACGAGTACAGCGCGGTGGCTGACAACAACGTCTTCACCAATCTGATGGCGCAGCGGAATCTGCGTGCCGCGGCTGCGGCCGCTGCGCGGCACTTGGAGGCGGCAGCTGCGCTCGGCGTCGATTCGGAGGAGGCCGCGTCCTGGCGGGACGCGGCGGCCGGGATGGTCGTGCCCTACGACGAGAAGCTCGGCGTGCATCCACAAGCCGAGGGCTTCACCGAGCATGCGGTGTGGGACTTCGCCCGCACCAGAGCCGACCAGTACCCGCTGTTGTTGCACTTCCCTTACTTCGACCTGTACCGGAGGCAGGTAGTGAAACAAGCCGACCTGGTGCTGGCCATGCACCTGTGTCCGGAAGCGTTCACCGCTGAGCAGAAAGCCCGTAACTTCGCCTACTACGAGCGGATCACCGTCCGCGACTCGTCGCTGTCGGCGGCCACCCAGGCGGTGCTGGCCGCCGAGACCGGGCACCTCGACCTGGCATATGACTACCTCTGCGAGACCGCGCTGGTGGATCTGGCTGATCTGGCGAATAACACCGACCAGGGCCTGCACCTCGCGGCGCTGGCCGGTGCCTGGTCGGCGGTGGTGGCCGGGTTCGGCGGGCTGCGTCATCGTGATGACGGCGGCCTGGCTTTCGCTCCCCGGTTGCCCGAGGCGTTGAACAGGATCACATTCGGGCTGCGCTGGCGCGAGCGGCGGCTACAGGTGCACATCACTCCTGGGCAAGCGGAGTACCGGCTGCTGGAGGGCGCCGAGCTGGAGCTGAGGCACCACGGGCAGCGCATCACTCTCACGGCGGCCTCGCCAGAGATCCAGCCGATCCCGCCGGCGGCGTCGACCGATCAACTCGTGCAGCCGGCGGGACGGGAGCCACTCGCTGGCCGGCTGCGCCAGCGTCTCTCCGCGGCAACTGACTGACCCAGACCTGCCGTAGTCGCGCGTTCGCGGCACCCTAGATGAAGGGTTCTTCATCCTGTTCATGCCACTGGTCACACCTTGAGTGAAGATGGCAAACGATGGCAACGGACGGGACTGATCGAGTCGCCTTCGCCGCCGGGCTGGCCGCCCGCTTCCGCACGGTCGGCGGTGTGCTCACCGGTCTGCGGCAAGCGGTCCACGAACATCTCGCGCTGGCTCGCTCCCACGGCACGCACTATCCGATCGCGCAAGGGTCCGATGACCCGGGTGAGTGACGTGCCCGGTTTCGCCCAGCAGGTCGCCGAAGCCGGGGCACTCCCGTTTCTCGCGCTGGCGGTCATGAGCGGGCGGCGGGTCGAGCAGCTGCTGTACCAGACGCAGGAAGCGCTCGGCGAGCGGCCGTGGGGCGTCGGGATCCTCGGCTTCGTCCCGCTGGAACTGCGCGAGGAGCAGCTGAAAGTGCTGACGCGCTACCGTCCGTCGTTCGCACTGATCGCCGGTGGGCGGCCCGACCAGGCGCTGGCGCTCGAACAGACCGGCATCCCGACCTACCTGCATGTCCCGTCCCCCGGCCTGCTGCGGCTGTTCGCTGAGTCCGGTGCCCGCCGGTTCGTATTCGAGGGGCGGGAGTGCGGGGGGCACGTCGGTCCACGCACGAGCTTCGTGCTGCGGAACACGATGATCGACACGTTGCTGGCATCGATTCCGACGGTGGACCTGCCTGCGTGCCACGTGCTGTTCGCAGGCGGCATCCACGACGCCTGCTCGACCGCGATGGTGGCAGCCATGGCAGCTCCGCTGGTCGAGCGGGCCGTCCGGGTCGGGGTGCTGCTCGGCACCGCCTACCTGTTCACCGAGGAGGCGGTGACCGCGGGTGCGATCACGCCGGGCTTCCAGCGTGAGGCGCTGCGCTGCAGCGGCACCGTGCTCCTGGAGAGCGGGCCCGGGCACACGACGCGCTGCGCGGACACGGCGTTCGCGGCCGACTTCAGGCGAGAACACCGGGAATCGACCGTCACCCCGGCCACGGGCCCGAGCTCGGCGCGCCGCAGTTCGTCACCGTCGCACCCGACGAGCAGGCCGCCAAGGGCATGTACATGCTCGGCCAGGTTGCCACACTGCGCGACACCACCGTGACGCTCGCCGCGCTGCACGGCGACGTCTCGGCAAGTGGCTCGGCGCTGCTCGCAACAGCAGCCCCGCGGCAGCCTGCGGTCACTGCGCCCGCTGCGCCGTGCGACGTCGCCATCATCGGGATGAGCTGCCTGTTTCCGAAGGCACCCACCCTCGACGCCTACTGGCAGAACATCCTCGACAAGGTCGACGCGATCACCGAGATCCCCGCGGACCGGTGGGACTGGCGGCAGTACTTCGACCCCGACCCCAAGGCGCCGGACAAGATCTACTCACGGTGGGGCGGATTCCTCGACAAGATCCCGTTCGACCCGGTGCGCTATGGCATGCCGCCCACCAGCGGTCGCAGCATCACACAGTGCACACCGCCCGCGATAATGACCTGATCGCCGCTCTCGCCATCCAGTGACTCCGCGCACTGCAACCGCCATTCGGCTCCGAATGGCACTCGGCAGGGCTCGAAATCGTTATTCGGCTCCGAATGGCGATGAGCGACCCGGGATAACTGGTGATACCGGAAGTGGCCGTGGCTGTATTGGATGCATCGCGACATGGCCGACGGCGTTTCGCCAGGCATTCCGGCCTGCGTGGCGCAGCACGGTGACCGCGTCGTCGACAAAGCCCTCACGGTCGAGCTGCTCGATCAATGCAGCGCCGCGCTCCTCGATATCGGCTGGCGTCGCGTTCGGGTCCGCGCCGCCAAGGCACCCGTCAACCCCGCGGTGGCAGACACCGCTCTGCGCAAGCAGCGCGTCGAGCCGATCGTCGAACCGGCGGCGGAAGTTTTCGTCGCTCCGGATAATTCCCACTGCCTCGGCGTTGCATAGATTCTCGAGGTTGTCGTCGTGCAGCGCGTACCACGGGGCCAATGCGACCGGGCGCACGTTATCGATGCTGAACGCGAACTCTCGTGGCTCAAGGCGACCATCACGCTGCTGGTAGACGCTGTAGCGCGAGCTGATTGACCGTGCCCAGTTGCTCCCGCAGACGACTAAGCCGCCGGGGCGCAGCAGCCCGCCAGCCCACTGAAGTGCGCGCTCCTGAAATGACTGGTCGAAGTACATGAGTACGTTCATGCACCGGATCACGTCGACACCGCCCTTGATGTCGAAGGAGCCCACCCCACCTCGGGCCAGGACCAAGTTGTCCGTCTCGTAGTGCCGCAGCGCGTTACGCACCAGCCGCGCCCCATGGCTCTCCACTTCAGCCAGCTCGCAGTTGTCGTCGCCGGGAAGTAGTGGCAGCAGGTGATGCAGCAGACGACGAAAGCGCGCTCGCGTCGCTGTGGGGTCCGGATCCCGAATGCCGGATTGGTAGAAGCGCAGGTGCTCATCGTCGTCGAAGCACGCATAGTCGCCTCGGTCGTCGTAGACCAGGTAACGATCGAACGAGGGATCGACACCGATGATCCGCCAGCCGGCGAGTTCGGTGGCGCTGTCGACGGCCGTGAACGGCGGGAAGCCGCAGC
>DASQVB010000345.1:0-5173 GCA_035640975.1 Pseudonocardiaceae bacterium | reverse complement strand
ATCTCTTACTTCCCGAACGGCTCAGCGGGTAAGAGACACGATGTGCCCACCGAAGGTGCTGCTCCTGGACACACCGCTATTGCGGCAACCTAGCTGCCGATAACACGATCCAGCGAGTCACCGCGTCGATCAGGTCCTCGGGCGGGATTTGTGGTGGAAGCTGGCTACCCGGCCTGGCGCAGGGTGGCCGGTGCCTCGGCGGCCCGGCCCAGGGCAAGCGCAACAGCCGACCGCAGTGACATCCGTGCGTCGCCACCTGGCCCGAGACGCCGCCATGCGACATACCCGTCAGGGCGGACGAGGGCCGCACCCGCATCGCCCAGGCGGTAGTGACCGGCGAACGCGCCGTCCTCATCATGCAGGTCGCAGTCCGCGGACAGCGCCACGATCGGTAAGCCATCGGCAGCGAGCTCAGTGGCGGCCCGGCGCCACGGCCCACCTCGCGGGCCGGTGAGGACCGTGAGACGGCCGTCGAACAGGTCGAGCGTCGACATCCGGGCACCGTCGCGGCACAGCCACGCATGCGGTGCCCGTTCCCCCGTGCCAAAGCGGGCTTCGACTACCGCCGAGGTGTAGCGCACGTCGATGTCCCAAGCCAGGCCCTCTCCCGCGCGCTGGGGGCTGAGGCGCAGCGAGTGCAGCACGTTGTCGGTTCCGATCGGTCGACGCTCGGCCTCGTAACTGTCGAGCAGTGCCTCGCCGGCCCAACCGCGAAGCACCCACGCGAGCTTCCAGCCGAGGTTGTGCGCGCCATGGATCGCGGTGTTCATCCCGATGCCACCAACTGGCGTGGTGCGGTGCACGGCGTCACCGACGAGGAACGTCCGACCGGCGCGGAACGCGGTGGCGACGTGACCCCCCATGACGAAGGGCATCACGGCGAGGATCTCGGGCTGCAGGTCCGGCAGGCCGGTGCCGGCCCGCAGCAGCTCGGTGCACCGCTGGGGCGTCCAGTCCGCGATCGACTCGCCGCGCTCGGGGTGCCACTCGCGGCCGTAGATCCACCGGTCATCGGTGCTGGTCGGAACGAACAGTCCCGCGGCGCCTGTGACCTCGACGGCGTTGAGCACGGACGGGGGACGGGGCAGCCGGCGGGTGAGATCGGCGCGGAAGGTCACCGCGATGAAGTCACCGATTGTCCCGAGGTCGTCGACATCGATGCCTAGACCGGCACGCACCGTGCTGCGCGGACCGTCCGCGCCGATCAGGTACTGGGCCTGGACCCGCTCAGCGCGCCCTGAGGCGCGGTCGAGCAGCTCAGCGAGCACATCAGCGCTGCCGGCCGTGAAACTGATCAGCTCAGTGCCAAACCGGACGCGGCCGCCGTGGTCGCGCAGGTGCTCCAGTAACACGGGCTCTAGATGGTCCTGCGGGCAATAACATGGCGTGGTCGGGCTGACGGCCAGAGCGGCCTCGTCGGTCGGGTAGCCGAACGGCAGGTCGGCCTTCTGCGTCGGATCAGCCAAGGTGTTGGACACCACCAGACCCGGCCGCACCCGCATGGCTCCCACGCGGACCTGCTGCTCAAGACCCCAGCTGCGGAGCAGCTCCATCGTGCGAGTGCTGACACCGGTGGCCTTCGGGAACGGCGACGTGCCGTCGTGCCGCTCGACCACCAAGACGTCCACGCCGTACCGGGCGAGCATGGTCGCGACGGTCAGACCGGCCGGCCCGGCGCCGACGATCAGGACATCGCAGGTGTCGGGGTCGGATTGCATGAGAAGCTCCTTCGCCGGGTGGCTCGATAAGCCCGTGGTCCGGATGAAAGAGCGTTGTGTGGGAGCCGCTGATACTTAGGTACCGCCGTCAGAGCTCGATGACAGAAGATCAGTACCGACCGACTGGAGCGGGCGGCTGATATCAGCTCGGTCGCCGGTCACCACTGCAGCGGAGCGCCGCTGCCACGACCGCTGCGTCAACGATGCAACTTGCGGTGTCACACGGTGAAACCGAGTGCGCGCAGTTGTTCCCGGCCGTCCTCAGTGATCTTGTCCGGTCCCCAGGGCGGCATCCACACCCAGTTGATCCGCACGTCGTCGACCAGTCCCCCACCTGGACCGCCGGTGAGCGCAGCGCGAGTCTGATCCTCGATGACGTCGGTCAGCGGGCACGCCGCGGAGGTCAGCGTCATGTCCACGATTGCGACGTTGCCGTCGTCAACCCGGATGTCGTAGACCAGGCCCAGGTCGACCACGTTGATGCCGAGCTCCGGGTCGACCACATCGCGCATGGCTTCCTCGAGGTCGTCGAGGGCGGCCACCTCCCCGTCCGGGCGCGGCTCCGGGAGCTGAGGCATCCCGGCCGCTCCGCGTTGCACCTCATGATCCTCGTTTAGGCTCATTGTGCCTCCGCTCGCTTGGCCCCGTTGTCTTTAGCGCCGGCGTCCACCCGGCCGACGGCATCCTTGAAGGCCATCCAGCCCAGCAAGGCACACTTCACCCGGGCCGGGTAGCGGGATACCCCCGCGAAGGCGACCGCGTCCTGGAGGACGTCCTCGTCGGGCTCGACCTTTCCGCGACTCTGCACCATCTCCGTGAACGCGTCCATCGTGGACGTCGACTCGGCGACCGTCCGGCCGACCACCAGATCGGCGAGCACCGATGTCGCCGCCTGGCTGATCGAACAACCCATCGCCTCGTAGGACACGTCGGCCACCCGGTCGCCATCCAGCGCGACTCGCAAGGTCACTTCGTCACCGCAAGTGGGATTGATCTGAAACGACTCGGCGTCGAACGGCTCACGAAGGCCGTGCCGGTGCGGGTTGCGATAGTGGTCCAGGATGATCTCCTGGTACATCTGCTCCAGTTTCATGCGGGCACCCGGAAGAACCGGCGCACCTCGTGCACACCGGCCAGTAGCGCCTCGACCTCGGCGGGCGTGTTGTACAGCGCGAAGCTGGCCCGCACCGTCGCGGAGATACCGAAACGGCGATGCAGCGGCCAGGCGCAATGGTGACCGACCCGCACCGCGATCCCCAGGTCGTCGAGTACCTGCCCGGCGTCATGGGCGTGCACATCGTCGAGGATGAAGGACACCGCGCCACCGCGCTGCTCGGTGTCGGTGGGACCGATGATTCGCAAACCCCTGAACTCCGACAGGCCGGCCAGAGTCTGCTCGGTCAAGACGCGCTCATGCTCGGCAATCTGATCCATGCCCACCGCCGACAGGTAGTCAATTGCCGCACCCAGGCCCACCGCTTGGGAGGTCATTGGGACTCCAGCCTCGAAGCGCTGCGGTGGCGGGGCGTAGGTAGAACCTTCCATCTTGACCAGTTCAATCATTGACCCGCCGGTGAGAAACGGTGGCAACTCCTCGAGCAGTTCGCGGCGGCCATAGAGCACGCCGACCCCGGAGGGTCCCAACATCTTGTGCCCGGAGAACACCGCGAAGTCGACGTCCAGCGCGGCGAAGTCGATCGGACTGTGCGGCACCGACTGGCAGGCATCCAGCACGGTCAGCGCACCGACCTGGTGAGCCCGCCGGACCAGCTCCGCGACCGGTGGGGCGGTACCCATCACATTGGACTGGTGGGTGAAGGCGACCACCTTCGTGCGCTCGGACAGTTGCAGCGAATCCAGGTCCAGCCGGCCGGCGTCGGTCACCTGATACCAGCGCAACGTGGCGCCGGTGCGGCGGCACAGCTCCTGCCAGGGCACCAGATTGGCGTGGTGTTCCATTTCGGTCACCACGATCTCGTCGCCGGGCGCCACCGCAAAGCGTTGCGCCGCTCCCCCGCTGGCTGCCGAGTTGCTCAGCCCGTAAGCCACCAGGTTGATCCCCTCGGTGGCGTTCTTGGTGAACACCACCTCGGTGGGCTGGACTCCGACGAACGCGGCAATCCGGGCCCGCGCGGACTCGTAGGCGTCGGTCGCCTCCTCGGCGAGCTGGTGCGCCCCGCGGTGCACCGCCGCATTGTGCTGTTCCAGGAAAGCACGCTCGGCGTCGAGCACCTGTCGGGGCCGCTGCGAGGTGGCGCCGGAGTCCAGGTACACCAGCGGTCGGTCCTCCCGCACCGTGCGGGACAGGATCGGAAAGTCGGCGCGAATCTTCTCCAGTTCGCTGGCAGTCAGCGGCTCAGCCACGATGGTCACCCCTGTCATGTCCTGACGGCGAAGCGCTCATAACCGCCGGACTCCAATTCCTCTGCGAGCTCCGGCCCGCCGGATTCCACGATCCGTCCCCCCGCGAACACGTGCACGTGGTCGGGCGTGATGTGTCGCAGGATCCGGGTGTAGTGCGTGATCAGCAGCACGCCGACGTCCCCGCTGGCTCGGTACCGGTTGACGCCCTCGGAGACCACCCGAAGCGCGTCTACGTCCAGGCCTGAGTCGGTCTCGTCCAGTACCGCGATTTTGGGCTTGAGTAGCGACAGTTGCAAAATTTCGTGGCGCTTCTTCTCACCGCCGGAGAAACCTTCGTTCACGCTGCGCTCGGCGAAGGAAGGGTCGATGTCCAATTCGGACATCGCTCCCTTGACCTCCTTGACCCAAGTGCGCAGCTTCGGCGCCTCGCCACGGATCGCGGTGGCCGCGGTGCGCAGGAAGTTCGTCATCGACACGCCGGGTACCTCGACCGGGTACTGCATCGCCAGGAACAGGCCCGCTCGGGCCCGTTCGTCGACCGACATCGCGAGTACGTCAGCACCGTCGAGTAGCACCTGCCCCGAGGTGACCTGATATTTGGGGTGCCCGGCGATCGAGTAGGCCAGGGTGGATTTGCCCGACCCGTTCGGGCCCATCATCGCGTGGGTCTCCCCTGCCCGGACGGTCAGGTCGACGCCGCGCAGGATCTCCTTGTCAGGTGTCTGTTCGTCGTCGGTGTGGACCTCGACGTGCAGATCCTTGATCTCCAGAGTGGCCATCGGTGTGTTCTCAACTCCTGCTAGCGGTTGGTTGGGCTTGTCGGATCGACGTATACGTCCTCGCCGTCGATCCGCACGGCGTAGGTGTCCACCGGTTCGGAGGCCGGAGGTGAGGACGGCTCCCCGGTGCGCAGGTCGAAGCACGACCCGTGCAGCCAGCACTCCAGGCCCTTGCCGGTCACCTCGCCCTCGGACAGCGCGATCTCGGCATGCGAGCAGACATCGGCCAGTGCGTACACCTGCTCGCCCTGGCGGACCAGCACCACCGGGACGCCGTCGACCTCGAAGCCGGCGGGCAGGTCCTCCTTGAGG
>DASQVB010000344.1:0-4591 GCA_035640975.1 Pseudonocardiaceae bacterium | reverse complement strand
CGCTCACTACGTGACACTAGTCACAGGTGTCGGGACCGACACTGAACCACGAAAACTGCATTCCTGCTGGCGCCGCGAGTTGAGGCTCGGTGCGGTTTACCTGTCGCACTCCATCTCCTTCTTCGGGGTGAGCATCGCGGTCACCTGCCGCCGCGCCCCGATCGGCTGGGTTGCCACCGGCTGCCGACGCCGGGGGATTGCTGGCGGCGTGTCTGGGCGCTTGTCGCGTGTGCGCTTCGGGGGGAAGGGCTGCTCGCGGTCCCCACACTCTGGCCGTTCGTTGCCCGTCGGCTACTGGCAAACCCGCGGGGTGTGTCCGTGTCCGACGGTGGCGGTTCGGGGTGAGGTCATCTCCTAGACCCGGTGGCCCGAACACCGCCGCCGGAACTGGGGTGTCGGGGAGCAGGCGGTGTTTGCCGTGGCCATCGGCTTGTTGCGGGTCAGCCCCACTGGCCGGGACATCAGCGTTGAGCCGCTCACCGCGCACCTGATCATAAATTGGCGTTTCCCCCATGGGCGACACCGTAGGAGCACGCCGGTGGGGGGCGACATCAACATGGTGTGTACACGCTGTGGATGGATACGGGGATAAGGGGTCGGACAGGAAGCCCACCCAAGCCGTGTCCTCCATGTGCCCCGCGTGGGAGATACCAGTGGTTGTCCACGGCCAGTCATGGCGAACCAAAGCCGCTGCTCAAGGGCTCTATCTTTGTCCTGAGTCAAGTTGTTCCCAAGCTCTGTAAGTGTCGTTGCGGTGCTAGCTAGTCGAGCGTCTGTGCTGGGCTCTGTGGCGCAGCTGCGAGATGATTCTTAGCCATGGGTGAGGGTGGCAGCGTGCACGGCAAGGCCGCGCCGGAGGTAGCGGCGTCGATGCGACGACTATTAGCTGCGATCGACGCAGGGGAATTGTCGTGTTCGAAGGGTTACCGCAGGCAGTTGCAAGGCGCGGTGGTAGCGCTGGAGGCCATGGCCGGTTGTGGTCAGGCCGATGCCGTGGGGTCACGGTCTTCGGTGTCGGATTCCAGCGCAACGGTAGATCGTCGGGGGGTCACGCCGAAGGCCTCGGCGATGGCAGACAGGGCGGGGAAGGATTTCGCGATGACTGAGCCACAAGACCCCCCACACGACGACACTGAGCTCGATTCTGAGTCGTCAATCGACGAGCCAACAGCCGAGGCCAACTCGGAGGCAGGAGAAGACGACGTAGCCAGCGGCCATCGGGAGTCAGGGGATACATACTGAGGACGCGGACGTCGTTGGCTGCTCCCTTGCCGCGGTCACAGGCGTCTACCCGCCGGCCAGCCCGCCCCCAGCTGCTGCGCTTCCAGGGCGTCACCACGTTGGGACTGCGCTGCGGCGGCGTGCCGAACAGTCGAATACTTGCCTAACGTCCCAGGTAGAAGCACGCCTGTGCTCACCGAGGGCGGCCTGGATGGGGGACGATCGCCATCGATATCGGTGCGGTGTTAGTTTTGCTCATTCGTGCTGCCTTGATAAGTACTTGGGCCTATACCAGCACTCGGTTGGCCGCAGTAAGATTTCCAGAGCTTGTCCACCTCGCGACTGATCGCTGGGCTGTGAGCTGGCCCGACGATCGTTAGGCTCTGAAGGGAATGTGGAAAGCGCAGGGTAAGCGCCCTCGTGTGCTTGTGGCAGCGGTGGCGGCGCTGCTGGCCACCGGCGGGATAATGGCGGCCACTGGTAGCACCGTGGACCCCGACTCGGGACACCCGGGCGGAACCGAAGACGGCACCGTGCAGTTCCCGGTCCGGGACAGGGCCAGTGGACCCTTCCCGCGAGACTTCGTCCCCATCGAGCTGATTGCTCCCCACGTCACGCACGCCCAGCGTGGGCCTACCGGGTCGACCGGCGGCTTTATCAGTCATTGCGGCACGAACGCCGAAGGACACCGCAACTCCGACAACTTCATGGCCGTCCCGGGCAAGGTGAACGGCTCCCAGCACGTCCACGACTACGTCGGCAACCTGTCAACCGATGCTTTCTCCACTATTGAGAGCCTCGCCGCTGCCGGTACCACCTGCACCAATGGAGACCTATCAACGTATTTCTGGCCTGTGCTGCGTGACACCGCTGCAAGTGGCAGCGATGCTCGGGCCCACGGCGGCGGCTTGGACGGTAACTTCGGCGAGATTCTTCGGCCGGCCACGGTGCAACTACAGTTTCGGGGTAACGCGACCGCGCAGGTGACCGCAATGCCAGACAACTTGGGCATCATGACCGGGAACGCCAAGGCCGCAACCAACGGCGCTGCAAACGCCAACGCGGCGTGGACGTGCACCGGTTTCGAAGATCGAACCACCGCCAAGTATCCGTTGTGCCCGCAGGGCAGCTGGCTGGTGCGCATACTGGATTTCCCCAGCTGCTGGGACGGAAAAACCCTGCATCCAGCGGACCACCAGACGCTGACCCACGTCGTCTTCCCGCAGCAAGACGGTTCGTGCAGTGGCGGGACGGTGGCCATCCCCCAGCTGCGGATCACTTTGACCTACGATCGGCCAACCGGCAGCGACTTCGCAGTGGACGCTTTTCCCGAACAGCAGCATAATCCGATCACCGACCACGCCATGTTCATGAACCTGATACCCACAGCGGTAATGGCCCAGGCAGTGAACTGCATCAACACCGACCGGACCTGCTAAGGGTCACCCCATCCGGTGGCCCGCGGTTTGCTAGGTGGTAGCGTTTAGCATTCGGGATGTCGAGGTTGTCGGTGCCGTAACATCTTCTTTGCATCTTCCCGGGCCAGCGCCAGCGTATGTATCAGCTCATCAACTTTCCCAGGTTCCATGATGGCTTCCCAGGTGAATCGCGGCTGAATCGACACCCACACCCGCCCCCGCTTCGCTATCACCACGACCGTCGCAGCAAGCCCGCCGCTGCCTTCAACTGAGACGGTGCGGCGCACGAACGCATTCGTGGACATGGCCTGCCCGTCGGGCGAGTTCTCGGGCTGAAGCTGCATCGAAGAGGGCTTCGTCACGTATCATTCCATACTAAATCGGCGCAGGTTCGGAGGCGCAGAACAGTGACATTTGTCCGGTGAACAGGTTGATCCAGATGCTGATGCCCACATGGGTGATGTCCTTCCTGACGCACCGATCGCCCGCTCGGCCTGCACTGGCAACTGCCCTCAACACGGCGCCAGGCGTGGCCAGGTTCACTCCCCGGAGGGCCATCAACCGAAAGAGTTAGAGCAAGAAAGCACGCTGGGGCATGTTCGGCCGCTTCATGGCGTGGCACCCTACCGCCGCGCTAGAGCCGGTGCTCGACGAGAGCGCCCTCCGCATGCACCCAGCATCCCTTGAATCGTCTGTGCGCCCAGCGTGCGGATCTCCGATGCCAGTGACCAGCGACGACCGATGGGCAGGGGTCAAGGAGACCCCGTAGACGGAGTACCAGACCGGACGTGGCCATCGGGCTGGCGGCATGTTCGTCATGGGGCGTTGGACGTTCATTGCGCTGCTGTTAGGTCAGGAGCGAGCGATCACGAACTCGCGGCCCTCGAAGTTGGCCACTGCGACCGCTGTGACGTCTTCTGGTGCGACGATGGCGGCGCCGTCGACCGTGGTGCCCGTCTCCTCACCCACGGGCGAGACCAGCCAGCTGGCGGCGATGTAGCGATCCCGGTTGCGGTCTAGGACCACTAGCATGCAGCGCTCACCAGCAGGAATGCCGACGGCAGTAGCTTTGACCCGCACCCATCCCGCCGCCGGCGTGACGGTAACAGTCAGCCGTGCCCCAGAGGACGGGTCAAACCCGGTGAATAAGCGTGAACCCGTTTCAGCTGGCATCGTTGGTGCCGCAGTAATTGTTTCACTGACGGTGCTCCGTCCAAGCGCAACACCGGCTACGCCAGCCCCGATGAGCGCAGCCAGCACCGCCGCGACGAGCGTCAACCGCCGCTCCCGGCGGGCGCCACTTTCCTTGCGGACCTGTCGTAGGGTTCGCTGCAGTACCAGCTCGCCACCCAGGGGCGGCGGCCCGTCGAGGAACAATTCCGGAGGTACCCTGCGCAAAGCAGCATCGACTTCGCGTAACTCTGCCAGCTCCCACCGACAACGTGCACATCCCGCAACGTGAGCTTCCGCGGCTCGGGCGTCCTCACCGTCGAGAAGGCCAATGGCGTAGGCGGCCAACTGTTCGGGGTCATGCTGATCGTTCACCCCGTCACCCTCTTTAGCACGCCCACTTTTCCGCCGAACGACTTCCGCAGCGCACGCAGCGCATAGTATGAGCGTGACTTGATGGTGCCCTCTGGCACACCTAACGCTGTGGATGCCTCCAGCAGGCTGCAGCCTCGAAAGTACAACTGAACGATCACCTGACGGTGCTCCTCGGACAGCTTCTGCAGCGCCTCAAACACATCCATCGAGTTGATGACCTGATCAGCATGATCTCGTTCCATCGGAAGCTGGGCCGAGGACTCGGCGACCTCCGTAGGCCGAACGGCCGTCATCCGGGCCCGGTCCATCACAATGTGGCCTGCCACCGTCAGCAGCCACGCACGCACCGATCCCTTGCCGTTGACCAGCACCTCCGAATGGCGCCACGCACGCACCAACGTCTCCTG
>DASQVB010000343.1:0-3578 GCA_035640975.1 Pseudonocardiaceae bacterium | reverse complement strand
CTTGGGCTACTCACTGTCTGTGCAGGAAACGCTACTCTACGTGGTAGCTGACAGATGTCCGCTGAAAGTGTCGAGCAGGATGTACTTACGGAAGATGGAGGGCAAGTTGATGCGTATCCTCAATCGCGTGATCGTCGCGGGCGCGCTGGTCGTGCCGATGGGACTGGGTGTCTCGGGCATCGCCATGGCCGATGTCGCGATGGGCAGCTCGGGGCTGCCGACCCAGATCGGGGCGTCCGAAGACGATGACTGTGGTGACGACTGTGACAACGGCTCGGACGGCTGTGGCAGCGACGGCGGCGACGGCGGGCTTCTCGGGCTAGGGATCTTTGAGAGTGATGACCCCGTGGATGGCGGCCAATGCGAGGAAGACGACGACGACGCCAACGGCAGCCTGCTGGGCTGATCATTTTTGCTGACAGGTCCGGATCCCGCACTGGGATCCGGACCTGTCACTCGTTGAGCCCAAGCGGATCGCCACCGAAGCACGCGTCCCGGCGTGCCGCAGAAATCGGCTTATCCTGCGTCCCTCTGGCGTTCGGCGCAAGCCGCACTACAGTTCCTCAGTTTGGTATAAGCCGAAAGCATGGCTCAAGTCATTCAGCGGCGGCAGGCGGTCTCGATCGCGTAACGGTAGAGGAGTTCGTTGGCGCCGGTGCCACGCGCCGTTCCTTGTCCATGCCCCGCCAGTAGGTAGCCCATCCCCAAGACCGTTGGTGCTGCCCGCCATTTGAAAGCGTCAACGCAGCCTGATGATCACCAGTCCGCCACCGAAGTTCCACGGAACTCGGGGTTCACCCTACTGTATGACGTACTTATCGGGAGTTGATCGCCTCCTTCCTGGGGGTCGTGGGCTTGGATCGTGGCTGGGAGAGGACGTCGAGGTGGCAGGCTGTGCTGGACTGTTGTCGGATGCCGTGCGTGGGGATGCAGCGGGTGGGGCCGTCGCGCGGGATTTGACTGACCGCGTCTCGGCCATGAGCCGACGGTCGCGCCTAGCAGCAGCGCCAGCAGGTGACGTCGTGGTGGCCGCGCCAGCGTCAGATCGTCAAGCTGGCCAACAGCCCGACGCACCGGTGGATCACTCGACGGGCTGTGGACCAGCCTTATATGAATGATTCATCCGCGTAACTCCGGTGTGGCCGTTCACTCAGGGAGGTGCCGATGACCACCGGAAGTCAGGTGACACCGGGTGCGGTACGCAGCCTGATCCCCGCGAGGATCGACCGGTTGCCGTGGTCGCCGTTTCATAACCGGATGGTGGCCGCGCTGGGGGTGGCGTGGATCCTCGACGGCCTTGAGATCACGGTCGCGAGTGCGGTCGCAGCCGTGTGGAGTCAGCCTGACACGCTCAACCTGTCTTCCACCCAGGTCGGACTCGTCGCGACGGTCTACCTGGCTGGCGAGGTGGTCGGCGCGCTGTTCTTCGGCCGGCTGTCGGACAAATTAGGGCGTCGTAACCTGTTTATGTTTACGTTGGGCGTCTACCTGTTCGGCAGCGGTCTGACCGCGTTGACCCTGGGCAACAGCACCGGCTGGCTACTGTTTCTCTACCTCACCCGTTTCATCGCCGGTATGGGCATTGGCGGGGAGTACGCAGCGATCAATTCGGCGATTGACGAGCTGATTCCGGCCCGTTATCGCGGCCGGGTGGACATCGCGGTCAATGGCACGTACTGGGCGGGTGCGGTCCTGGGCACGCTTGGCACGTTCATCCTGTTGAACGTGATGGATCCCAGCATCGGCTGGCGGATTGGTTTCCTGCTCGGCCCGGTGTTCGGTCTGGTGATTCTGCTGATCCGCAGGAACCTGCCGGAGAGCCCGCGGTGGCAGGTGATGACCGGCCGTGAGCAGGCCGCCGAAGAGTCCATCTCCTACATCGAGCACGAGGTGGAGCAGTCCGGAAAGACGCTGCCACCGGTGGATGAGGGCAAGGCAATCGACCTGCAGCCGACCGACCAGATCGGTTATTTGGCGTTGACCCGGGTGCTGTTTCGCGAGTATCCGAGCCGGGCGGTGCTCGGCGCGTCATTGATGATCAGCCAGTCATTCCTGTACAATGCCATCTTCTTCACCTATACCCTGGTTCTGACCAGGTTTTATGGCGTGGCGCCGACGTCGACGCCGCTGTTTCTCATCGCCTTCGCCGCCGGCAACCTGATCGGTCCGCTGACCATCGGACACTTCTTCGACACAATCGGCCGCAAGACGATGATCGCCGGCACCTATATCACCTCCGGTGTCCTGCTCGGTATCAGCGCCTTCCTGTTCAACGCCGGGTTGCTCACCGCGCTGACCCAGACGTTGGCCTGGTGTGTGATCTTCTTCTTCGCCTCGGCCGGGGCCAGCGCGGCTTATCTCACGGTCAGCGAGATTTTCCCGCTCGAGGTGCGGGCGAAGGCGATCGCGGTGTTCTTCGCCATCGCGCAATGCTTCGGTGCGCTGGGCCCGGTCTTGTACGGCGCACTCATCGGTGACGGTACACAACCGTTCAACCTATTCCTCGGTTATCTACTCGGCGCGCTGGTGATGATTACCGGCGGTGTAGTCGCGATGTTCTTCGGGGTGGCGGCCGAACGCCGGTCTCTGGAGGACATCGCCGCGCCCTTGGCCGCGACCGGTCGCGGCCGTACTGGTACTACCCGGGCCGAGGGGGCAGCATCGCCATTTTCCCCCTGATGGTCGCTGTCTAGTGATCCGAAATCAGTGGTAAGTAGGCGAGGTGGAAGCCGGAGCAGAGTTCGTGGTAGCGGGCAGGACATTGGTCTGTGCGGACGCCAGGCGTCGGTTAGCTGACCGAGCAAACCGGGGCCCTCACACCGTCTGACTTACCAGCTAGTGGGCAGCCGTCAGCGGGGGAATGGGGCGTCTGCCGGAAGCCGCCGGATCGTCGGGTCGTAGGGGTCAAGCTCGCCGGGCGCAAAGCGGCACAGCTTGATGGCCCACCAGAGGGTATGGCCCGCGTCGCCCTCCAGCTTGTACGAGCCATCAGGTAGGAATACCGCGCAGCCGTCCTTGTCCAGGGCCAGCAGGGTTGCGCGCAAGGCGCCGGTGGACGGGTCCCACAGCCGGGCGGTGCCGTCTCGAGAGGTGGTGGCGAGCAGGGTGCCGTCGGGGGAGAAGGCCACCCCGGTACCTCGCCGGTGTGGCCGCTCAGGAGGCGTAGCGGATGGTTGCTCGACACGTCGATGATCTCGACGCTTGGTCCGCGTGATATGGCGAGCAGGGTGCCGTCGGGGGAGAACGCCACACTCGACACGTCCCCGGTGGGGGCAATCATGACGTCGGCGGGGTCCTGGCCTGCGACCGCGGCAGCGGCCAACTCCGGGGCCGCGATGCGGTTGTCGAGTCCGGCCACATTCAGCAGAGCTGCGCGGTTCCACTGGCTATGAGCAACCTGTGCACCCGCGAGATTTCCTCCGACCATGCGGACGCCGGCCAATTTGGCGCCCCGTAGGTCCGCACCCGCGAAATTGGTGCCAGTCAGCTGCATACCGCGCAGGTCAGCCCCTTGCAGGTCCGCGTTCCGAAGATCACGGTTCGTAAGGTCCTCAACACGTAGGTCGACCCCGGCCAGC
>DASQVB010000342.1:0-2235 GCA_035640975.1 Pseudonocardiaceae bacterium | reverse complement strand
CTCACGGCGCCAGCAGGAATGCAGTTTCCGTGGTTCAGCATCGGTCCCGACACCTGTTCTAGTAGCTAGTCAGCTGGGGTGAGGGCCGGTGATAGCCATGCGCCGGTGGTGAGGAGTTGGCGGAGTGCTTGAAGTTTGTCGATGCGCCATTTGGCGGCGGTGTCGAGGTAGGAGTGCACGAGGGCGAAGTCGATGAGGCCTTGCAGGGTGCGCCAACAGCCGCTGGAGGTGCGTTGTTGCACTTTGACTGGCCGGACCGCTCTTTCCGCGCAGTTGTTTGTGAATGGCACCGTGAGGTCGACTGCGAAGCGCAGGATCATGTCTTCGTAGCGGGTGAATCGTCGGATGAGTCTGCGGGCTTGGGCTGCGAGGGTGTGGCGGTGGCCGTGGTTGTCGGTGCTGCCTTTGGCCAGGGCGCCCAGGTAGTGGTTGCGGATTTGGCGCAGGACATCCGGGTCGAGTTGGTCGGCGCCAGCGGCGCGGGCCTGGTGTGCGGCCTGGTTGGCTTGTAGCAGGGTGTCGGCCATGGCTTGGGCCCAGAGTTGTCCGACCGGGTCGGCGTCGGAGAGGGCACGCAAGTCTCGGAGGAGATGCGCCGCGCACCAGGCGTGCACCGCGGGCAGGTGCGAGTAACCGGTGTATCCATCGCGCATGAGGGTGCCGGTGAATTCCGGCAGCACCCCACCGGCGTCAATATCGTCACTGCCGCGCCCACCGACGTGCATCAACGTCAGATATTCGGTGCACGCCACGTGCACATAGGCCAACGCTCCGGCGGCCCGCCCGGTGGTCTCATCGGCGTGCAGCACTGCTGCGGTCGGTAACAGGGCTTGCAGGTGCGGCAGACACTCGGTGTCTAGCAGGGCTGCGGCACGCCCCCGGACACGGGAGATAAACCCGGTCGACACCCGGATCCCGGCCAGGGCGTCCAGCACGTTGGCTGCCCGCCCGATCGGAAGATAATGCCCGCAGGTCAGCAACGCTGCCAGGGCGGTGGTCTGTGGGCCGATCCGCACCGGGCTTCCCGGACGTAACGCCAGTGCCACCACGGGATCGGCTGCGCCCGACGTCTTGGCGGGCGCAGCGGCAGACTCGCTCGCGGGCTCGGTGGTGACAGGCTCCTGGGCCGGGTACGGGGCACTGGCCTGGTCACTAAAACCAGCCTGGTGCCCGGCGTCAGCACCGGGGTTCACCGGGCGCGGCACATCGGTAGCGGTGGGATCGTTGAGGTGTCCACATCCGCTGCAACACCGCGACACCAGTCGGTACTCGATGACCTTCGGTGGGGGCGGTGGGTCCACATCCACCACCTGGCGACGGACCCGCGCGGTCTCCTCAGCATCGTGCAACGACTGCTCACACCGGGCACACCGATCCGGGGCGACCTCGAAGATCTCATTCGGGTCATTGACCACACGGCGCGACGCCGACGCCGAACCGAGCTGCTTGCCTGGCTTGCGCCCCGACCGGCTCCGTGACGAGCGTTTCTTCGCCGGCTGCTTATCCCACGGCGCATCCGCCGACGGTGGACGCGACGACGTCGAGGAATTCTTACCCAGGCGGCGTTCCAGCTCAGCGATCCGATCGGCCTGCTCAGCGATTACCCGCCTTTGTTGCACCACCACCGACTCCAGCTCGCGGACACGCGCGAGCAACCGCTCGACCAACGCCTCCAACGATCCAAAATCCGACACAACAAGATCATGCCAGGGGGCGACCTCAGCACTGGTAGCGACACGCGCTATCAACCAGCTGAACAGCTACAGCCGGTGCTGTCAGAATAGTTCCTCATGAACGCAAGAACCGTCATGCAGCGGCTGGCCCATGGTTCTTGCGCCTACTCCCGGGAACCGTCCGGGCGTCAGATGTATGTCAAAGACAAGATGTTAGGGGCGACGGCTGATGATTACTGCGACACCAATCAGTGGCACTGGAATCCGCGACGCCGCCGCTTACCACCAGGGCTGCGACGCGATCATGCTGCGGGCGTGCTGAGGGGACACCACTGGCGTGTTCCGCGTCGACTCGCGGGTTTCGCCGAGGACCGGCGCCGCTTTAATGACCTAGCCGCCCTGGGCCACTGTCAACAGCTCTGGGACGGTCGCTCCCCAGAGTGGCAGCCTGACTTCTACGCCGACACCACCGATCCCCTGCCGGCCAACGAATGGCCGATGGTAAATACCAAACCGGGGTGTCAGACCCAGCGAATTTTCTGCTGCGGTGGCTAGACCGCTA
>DASQVB010000341.1:0-5466 GCA_035640975.1 Pseudonocardiaceae bacterium | reverse complement strand
CACCCTTGCCCAGACCCGTGGCTGGTGGCCGGGGTGAACGACCGGGTACAGCTGGCCGCCCTGGGCGCGGAGTGCAACCGACGGTTGCTGGAGCACTGGATGCGCGCCGGGGTCACCGTCGTCGACCCGGCCTCGGTATGGCTGGACGCCGACGTGCAACTCGCCCCCGACGTCGTGCTGCATCCCGGGGTGCAGCTGCACGCCGGTACAACGGTGGGGCCGGGTGCCGCGATCGGGCCGGACTCGACCCTGTCCGGCTGCACCATCGGCGCGGGTGCCATCGTGGTGCGTACCCACGCGGTGGGCGCTGTCGTGGCCGACGCAGCGCAGATCGGCCCGTTCGCCTACCTGCGGCCGGGCAGCAAAGTCGGCAAAGGGGCCAAGGTCGGCACCTTCGTGGAGACGAAGAATGCGGAGCTGGGGCCGGGAGCGAAAGTGCCGCACCTGAGTTACGTCGGGGATGCGACGATCGGCGAGGGAACCAACGTCGGCGCAGCGACCGTGTTCGTCAACTACGACGGGGTGGCCAAGCACCGTACGACCGTGGGTGCGCATGCCCGGACCGGTGCGGACAACATGTTCGTGGCTCCGGTGGACATCGGCGACGGCGCGTACACCGCGGCCGGTTCGGTGATCACCCAGGACGTGCCGGCGGGCGCGCTGGCCGTGGCCCGCAGTCGCCAGCGCAATGTCGAGGGGTGGGTGAGCCGGTGCCGCCCGGGAACTCCAGCGGCGCAAGCAGCGCAGCGCGCACAACAGGCCGACGGTGACCCGACGCGGCAGGAGCGGACATGAGTTTTTCCCCGATGTCGGCGATCTCGAAGAAGAACCTGATGCTCTTCTCCGGGCGTTGCCACCCAGAGCTGGCTGAGGAACTAGCCAAGCATCTCGACGTTGCAGTCACTCCGCAGTCGGCCTACTCCTTCGCCAACGGTGAGATCTTCGTCCGGTTCGAGGAGTCCGTCCGCGGCTGCGACGCCTTCGTCGTGCAGGCGCACTCCGCGCCGATCAATGACGCCATCATGGAGCAGCTGATCATGGTGGATGCGCTCAAGCGCGCATCGGCCAAGCGGATCACCGCCGTGATGCCGTTTTGGGGTTACAGCCGCCAGGACAAGAAGCACCGGGGGCGGGAGCCCATCTCCGCTCGGCTCATCGCGGACATGTTCAAGGTCGCTGGCGCGGACCGGATCATGACGGTGGACCTGCACACCTCCCAGATCCAGGGCTTCTTCGACGGCCCGGTGGACCACCTGTTCGCCCTGCCGGTGCTTGCCAACCACATCAAGAACACCTACACCCAACGTGAGCTGGCCGTGGTGTCGCCGGACTCCGGCCGGGTACGGCTGGCCGAGCGCTGGGCCGAGTCGCTCGGCAATACGCCACTGGCGTTCATTCACAAGACTCGCGATCCCCGTAGGCCAAATCAGGCGGTCGCAAATCGGGTGGTCGGGGATATCGAGGGCCGGCTCTGCGTGGTGATCGACGACATGATTGACACCGGTGGCACGGTGGTCAGCGCCGTGCGTGAGCTGCTCGACGGCGGCGCCACCGACGTGGTGATCGCCGCCACGCACGGGGTGCTGTCGGATCCGGCTACCCAGCGGCTGTCCACCTGCGGCGCCCGCGAGATCATCTTCACCAACACGTTGCCCATCCCGGACTCCAAGCGCTTCGCTGGGATGACCGTGCTGTCCATCGCGCCGCTGCTGGCCCGCGCCATCCATGCGGTATTCGAGGGCGGCTCGGTGACCAGCCTCTTCGACGGCAACGCCTGATCCTGCCCCGCGTGTCCCCCCGCCCCTGCCCGGTGTGTCACCCTGCCCTGCCCGGTGTGTCAGGCCCTCTTGCATGTGTGTACGGCGCTCCGGTCCGCTGCTGCAAGGGGCGCTCACCCTGGTGTGAAGCCGCTGAAGCCGTCGCGCCTATACTTCAGGGGTTCCCTCGGCGAGGGAGAGCTCGACGCTTTTCGTGATCGACGCGGCGTGTCGCGCTGGCGGTGTTGAGCTGGGCGCGCCGTATCCGGTCACGAGGACGGGTCCCGCCACCGCCGCAGGTCCGGCGACCGTGATCCGGCGTCACGCCTCACCGGCGTCGCGCCTTGAACCTGCGAAGGAGTCCCACCGTGTCCGAGGTACGCCTCGCTGCCGAGCCGCGCACCGAGTTCGGCAAGGGCGCGGCCCGCCGCACCCGCCGGGCCGGCAAGATTCCCGCGGTGCTCTACGGGCACGGTAGCGATCCGCAGCATGTGGCGCTGCCGGCACTGGAGTTCGCCAGGGTGGTGCGGGAGCAAGGCAGCAACGCCGTACTCAGCCTGGACCTCAACGGCCGGCCGCAGCTCGCGCTGACCAAGACCGTCACCGTGCATCCGCTCCGACGCTACATCGAGCACGTCGACCTACTGCTCGTTCGGCGTGGCGAGAAGGTCGTGGTGGACGTCAACATCGTCATCACCGGCAGTGCTGCCCCGGAGACGCTGATCACCCAGGAGCTGGGCACCCTGCAGGTCGAGGCGGATGCGTTGTCGATTCCCGAGGAGTTGGAAGTCTCGGTGGAGGGTGCCGCGATCGGCACCCGGGTGTTGGCCGGCGAGGTTACGCTGCCGCCGGGCGTAGAGCTGCGGACCGATCCGGAATATCTCCTGGTCCACGTCGTGGCCGCACCGACCGCCGAAGACCTCGCAGGCGAGGTCGCCGGGGATGAGGCAGCACCCGCAGCAGCCGAATCCGCGGACGAGCAGGACTGACCGCACCCGATGACGCCGTGACCACGGACGGCAGCATCGATCAGGTCGCCGGTGAGGTTGCCCTTGTGGTGGGGTTGGGCAATCCAGGGCCCGGCTACGCCGGCAACCGGCACAACGTCGGGGCCATGGTGGTCGACGAGCTGGCCCGCCGGGTGGGTGGGCGTTTCAGGTCGCACAAGGCCGGGGCCGACATCCTGGAAGCACGGCTGGCCGGGCGGCGTACGGTGCTGGCCCGCCCGCGCTCCTACATGAACGTCTCGGGGCCGGGGGTGGCCGCGACGGCGCGGTTCTTCAAGGTCCCGCCGACCGATGTAGTGATCATCCACGATGATCTGGACCTCGACTATGGCGTGCTCAAGCTCAAACGTGGTGGCGGCGAGGGTGGTCACAACGGGCTGCGCTCGATCTCAGCGTCTCTGGGCAGCCGGGATTATCTGCGGGTGCGTTTCGGTATCGGGCGCCCGCCGGGTCGGATGGACCCGGCCGACTTTGTGCTGCGCGACTTCTCCGCTGAGCAGCGCCGCGAGCTGGACGTACTGGTGGACCGCTGCGCCGACGCCGCCGAGCAACTGCTCGCCCAAGGGCTGGCCGCCACCCAGAACCAGTTGCACTGATCTGTACACCAGACACCGACACACCGTGCACCAGGTGCGGACACGCGGGCAGATGGGGGGCGGTTAGGGCTGCAGGTAGTCCGCGATCCGGTCCCTGACCGCGGCGCGGCGCAACTTGCCCGACGGTGTCTTGGGCAAGGCGGCCGGCGGCAGCACCACCACGGCGCCCGGCCGCAGGCCAACCGCATCGACCACCCGCGCGGTGATCTCCTTGCGCAGGATGCGCTCGGCCTCGGTGTCCCCCGCACGGTTGGATTCGACGGCCACCGCGAACGATTCTCGCCGCGCACCGGCGTCGATGCGCACCGCCGCCACGTTTCCCGGCCGGACTCCGTCGACGAGTCCCGCGGCCCGCTCGATGTCGGTCGGATAAATGTTGCGCCCGCCCATGATGATGACGTCCTTGCGTCTTCCGCAGATCACCACTTCACCGTCAGCGAGATAACCCTCGTCTCCGGTGTCCAACCATCCATCGGGATCCTGGGTCGGACGTGCTCCGTCGACGGTCAGGTACTCGCGGGTCACCGACTCGCCGCGCAGTCGAATCCGGCCGACCTCGCGCTCCGACAGCGGGTGACCGTCGTCGGCGACAACCTGGGCCTCCAGACCGGGCAACGGTGGACCGAGCCGGGGAAAGGCGCGGATCTGCCGGTCGGATGGCTGGGCTGGAACGGCCCGCCGCCGTGCCTCCAGCGCGTCGGCGTCCACTGTGTCCACCTGCATGCCGACCTCCAGCGGCGCGAAGGAGACTCCGACGGTGGCCTCGGCCATCCCGTAGGCGCACACCACGCAGTGCTGCGACAACCCGAACCGGGCTCCGGCTGCGGTGAACGCCCGCACTGCAGCCGGCTCGATGGGCTCGGCACCGTTAAGCGCGAGACGCAGGCTGGACAGGTCGAAGTGTTCGTCGGCACCGGCCAGCCGTCGGGCCAGCAGACCGTAGGCGAAGTTCGGCGCCGCGGTGATCGTGCCGCGGTGGCGGCTGATCAGGTCAGCCCACAGTAGCGGGCGGGACATGAAATCCGACGGAGTCGCCTTGACCAGCTCCAGGCCCAGCGCCATCGGCACGGTGAGGAACCCGACCATCCCCATGTCATGGAACAGCGGCAGCCAGGAGACCATGACGTCGTTAGCCGGATCGAGCGCACCAGCCTGCGCCATCGCGGTCATGTTGGCGTAGAGGTTGCCGTGGGTGATCCGGACCGCCTTGGGGTCCGCGCTGGAACCGGAGGTGAGCTGCAGCAGCGCGGTGTCGTCCTCGCCCACCGGCACCGGCGCATGAAGGGCCCCGGCGGCCGAATCATCGAGGTCGGCGAGCATCAAGTAACCGATCCCACGCTGGTCGAGCACTGCGGCAAGCTGATCGAAGGGTGGCCCGAGCAGGACCAGCTTGGCGCCGATCATGCCGAGCACGCGGACGGTATCCGTGGCCCAGGCGGCCAGGTCGGCGCGGGGTGTGGGCTGGTGCAGCATGGTCACGCTGCCGCCGGCCAGCCAGACGCCCTGCACCGCAGGAGCGATCAGCGCAGGATCAGCAGCCAGCACGGCGACCGCGTCGCCGTGCTGGACAGCGGGAGCGGCGCTGCCCGTCAGGGTCCCAGCGGCCCGCAGGGCCTGCTCGTGCACCTGCGTCCAGGTGAGGCGGCGCGGCTGCGTTGGTTCACCGATGGTGATACCGCGGTCTGATCGGATCGGCGAGTCCGGCGCGCTGTGCGCCAGCAGAGTGTCGACGAACCTGCTCACGTCTGATCACCTTACGGGCAATGGGTGCCAGCACGCGCGCGATAGCGGTGTCACGAGCCAACGGCGTCGGCGACCTCCAGCCAGCGCGTCTCCAGATCATCCTTTGCAGCCAGCACCGCGCGCAGTTCACCGTCCAGCTCGCGGAACGCGTCCGGATTCGCGGCCTGGTGAGCGATCCGGCGCTGCAGATCAGCCTCCTGGCCGGCCAACCGCTCCAGCTGGCGCTCCAGCCGAGCCAACTCCTTGCGCGCCGTGCGCTGTTGGGCGGCGCCAGTGGATGCAACCGACGACGCCGGATCCGCGGCCCCGCTGTTCACCGCAGCCCTGACCCCCGCAGCTGCGTCCCAACGCTGCAGGTACTCA
>DASQVB010000340.1:0-5400 GCA_035640975.1 Pseudonocardiaceae bacterium | reverse complement strand
CGAGTGGCGGCGCGGTTACTCGACGGGGTCCCGGTGTGCGGTCGGGGGCACGACCGACTCCAGGGAGGTAGCGACGTGGCTGCTGTCGGATATGGCGCGACCGTCAGGTCGGCGCCATCCGGCGCCGTGCCGGCGTCATTAGTCCCGCATCCGCGGGAGGAACTGTTCACCGTGCTGGTGGTCGACGACCATCCGTTACTGCGTGAAGCGATAGCCTCACGCTTAGTGACAATGGGCGCGGTCACTGTGCATGAGGCCGCATCGGTGGCCGAGGCGAGAACACGCGCTCTCGCCTCGGGTCCATGCGACCTCGCGATACTCGATCTGACCCTGCCCGACGGTAGCGGGCTGGACCTGATCGGCGAGCTACGCGGCCAAGGCTGGCCGCGCGTAGTCGTGCTCGCATCATCGGACGACCCGCATGCGGTCCGCACTGCATTCCAGACCGGCGCGCAGGCGTACCTACTCAAGTCGGCGTCCCCTTCGGTGGTCACCGACGGGGTGCGGCGAGTGCTCGATGGCGGGGTGTACGCAGACCCGACGGTGGCACCGATGCTGGCGTCCGGCACGCGGGTACCGGGAACCGACAACACCCCCCGCGAGCTATCCGCCCGGGAGGTCGAGGTGCTCCAGCTGGTCGCCGACGGCCAGTCCAACAAGGAGATCGGTGAGGCTCTGAAACTATCCGCGCTCACGGTGAAAAGTCACCTGTCCCGTATCGGGCGCAAGCTCGGTACCGGTGACCGGGCGCAGATGGTCGCTCTAGCGATGCGTGCGGGGGTCATCCGCTGACCGAGACCACCCCGGTTCCGTTGCTGGCGCCGGCCGCTGGGGTGCCACCGGTGGTTACCTCGGCGGTGGCTTTGGACGCTGCGGTGGCTGCACTCGATGCCGGTACCGGCGCGGTCGCTGTGGACACCGAACGCGCATCGGGTTATCGCTATTGGCAGCGTGCCTACCTGATCCAGCTCCGCAGAGAGGGTGCGGGCACCGCACTCATCGACCCGGTCGGTCTCGATGACCTGTCCGGACTCGCCGAGGTGCTGAACTCGCTGGAATGGGTACTACACGCTGCGTCCCAGGACCTGCCGTGTCTGGCTGAGCTGGGGCTGCGACCCGCCGCAATCTTCGACACCGAGCTGGCCGCACGGTTGGCTGGACTTGAGCGGGTTGGCCTGGCGGCCCTGGTCGAAGAACTGCTCGGATATCACCTGCAAAAAGGTCACGGCGCCGCTGACTGGTCGCGTCGGCCGCTGCCGACGGAGTGGCTGACCTACGCCGCGCTGGACGTCGAGCTGTTGCTACCACTGCGGTCTGTGCTCGCCGCCGAATTGGATGCCCAGGGCAAGGCGGCGTGGGCTGCCGAGGAGTTTGAGGCGGTGCGGACCGCTGGTCCACCCGCGCCACGTCCCGACCCGTGGCGCCGGACATCGGGAATGCACCGCGTCCACCGGCCGCGTGACCTGGCCGCGGTGCGCGAACTGTGGCTGGCCCGGGAGCGGCTGGCCCGGCAGCGCGACATCGCGCCCGGTCGGGTGCTGCCCGATGCCGCGATCATCGATGCAGCGCTCGCCGATCCGCCCGACGATGCGGCGTTGCTGTCCCGCCCGGTGTTCGGCGGCCGTTCGCAGCGTCGGCAGGTCAAGACATGGCTGACTGCGTTACAGACCGCGAGGGCGTTGCCCGCCGGGGAGCTACCGTCCGTGCATGCCCACAACGGGAGTCCACCACCGGTGAACCGCTGGCCGGACCGAGATCCGGCCGCAGCGATCCGGCTTGTCGCGGTACGCGCAGCACTGGCAGAGATCGCCGAGCAGCACCGGCTACCGTTGCAGAATCTGCTGCAGCCTGACATGGTGCGCCGACTGTGCTGGGAACCTCCTGAGCCGCTGGATGTCACTGCGGTGGACCGGGAACTTGCCTCCGGTGGGGCACGACGGTGGCAACGTGAACTGACCGCAGGCGCCCTCACCACGGCACTCAATTCACCTTTAGGTAGCCCTTCAAGTACCACCAACCCCGGGCACGTGCGTCGTCAACGGCTACCAACCCCCGGTTCGTGTGGCCAAGCCACCACGCAGCCGTGAGTGTGAGCCCAATGAAAGCTCACTTGATCGCGACAGGTTGGTAGTCGTTAACTGCCTCTGCGGTGGGGGTTGGTAGTCCTTGAAGGGCGCCTAACCGGTTGGTAAGTGCACGGTTACTGCTAGTCCGCCGCCGGGTACCGGTTCAGCGTGCACAGTGCCACCGTGCGCGGTGACCACGGCGTGCACGATCGACAGGCCCAGGCCCGCCCCGTCGTGGGAGGTGCGAGCCACCCCCCCACGGTGGAAGGGCTCGAACAGCGCGGCCACCTTCCCGGGCGCAACTACCTCTCCGGAGCTGTTGACCTGCAGCGTGGCGCGCTGCCCGGCCCCATCCGTGCAGATCTCCACCCAGCCACCGCCGACGTTATGGCGTACCGCGTTTTCCACCAGGTTGCCGACCACTCGCTCCAGCAACGGGGGATCGCCGACGGTCAACGCCGGCACCATCCTGGTGGTCACCTGCAAGCCACGGCTGTGGGCCTCGGGCGCGACGATCCGCAGCGCGGCCGAGGCCAGGGTGGCGAGATCGGCCGGCTCCCGCGTCCGCAGCGCGCTGCCCTCGGTCCTGGCTAACACCAGCAGCCCGTCCACCAGCTGCTGAGCGCGCAGCGTTGCATCTCGGATCACCGTTGCCATCCGGCGCAGTTCGGCCTCGTCCGCGGCGGGATCCGCCAGCGTGACCTCCACCTCAGTGCGCAGCACCGCCAACGGGGTGCGCAGTTCATGGCTGGCGTTCGCGACGAAACGGCGTTGGGCCTCGAAGGCGGCTTGCAGCCGGTCGAGCAGCGCGTCGAAGGTGTCGGCGAGTTCGGCCACCTCGTCCCGCGGTCCGGGCAGTCGCAGCCGCTCATCCAGTGATTCGGCGGATAACCGGCGCGCGGTGGCGGTCACGTCATGTAGCGGCCGCAGCACCTGGCCGGTGATCACCCAAGCCAGCAGCACGGTGGCGGTCACCGCGAGCAGGAAGGCCACCGACCCGGCCTCCAGCACGCGCTGCCTGGCCGCCTCCTGCAGCGCCGCCCCGAGCTGCTCGGCGGCCACCGGCACGCCGTCAACCTCGACGGTGCTGCCCGGTGGCAGGTCCGGTACCGCGGCCACCACCCCGCCGACCAGCAACCACCCCAACCACAACAGCAGCGCGCTCACCGCCGCCGAGAGCCCGGTGGCGACCAAGGTGAGCCGGGCACGCAGCCCCGGCCCGCGGCGGGGTCTCACCACGCGCCCATCATCCAGCACTCAGCCGGGCACCGGGTTGGCGGTGGGCACCCGGTAGCCGGAACCGACCACGGTCTCGATGATGCCCGGCTCGCCCAGCTTCTTGCGCAACGTCATCACGGTCACCCGGACCGTGGTCGTAAACGGATCAGCGTGTTCATCCCACACCCGCTCCAGCAGCTCCTCGCTGCTGACCACGCCTCCCCCGGCCGAAAGCAGCACCTCCAGCACCCCAAACTCCTTACGAGTGAGGTCAATCGGAGTGCCCGACCGGCTGACGGTGCGCCGGGACGGGTCGAGCAGCACGTCGGCGGCGCTGAGTACCGGGGGCAGCGCGGGGGTGGCCCGGCGACCCAGCGCACGCAGCCGGGCCACCAACTCGGCGAACGCGAACGGTTTGGCCATGTAGTCATCGGCACCCAGGGACAGCCCGGCCACCCGGTCAGACACCGTGCCGCTGGCGGTGAGCATCAACACCCGAGTCAGTGCACCGGATCCAGTGATCTCGGCGCACAACTGGTCACCCGACATCCCGGGTAGGTCGCGGTCCAGGACCACAACGTCATACCGGGTCACCGCGGCCTTCTCATGGCCACTGTCACCGTCGTAGGCGACGTCCACAGCCATGCCCTCACGCCGCAAGCCACGAGCGACCGCGTCGGCCAGTGGCTGCTCATCTTCCACGATCAGAATGCGCACCCCTCAACGGTGCCACACCCCCCTGACGCCGCGGCGACGGCGGCTCACCGCAGCGCCAGCGCTAACTAACGCTCACTGCAGCGCACGGGGGGCTTTGATCGCGGTGGGTTCACCCATCGACCCGATCAATCCGGCCGCCCACCCGGTCACTGCTCTGGCGACGTCCTGAGCAGTCAGGCCGAGATCTGCGAGCACCTCGTCGCGGGAGCCGTGCTCGAGGAACCGTTGCGGGATACCGAGATCACGAAGTGGCACGTCGAGCTCGGCATCGCGCAGCGCAGCGGCCAGCGCCCATCCAAAACCACCGTGTCGACCGCCATCTTCCAAGGTGACGACCAGCCGGTGCCGCGCCGCCATCCGCAGCAGTACCCCGGGCACCGGCAGCACCCAGCGGGGGTCGACGACGGTGACCCCGATCCCCTGATCGGCGAGCCGTTGGGCAGCAGTCACCGCAAGCACGGCGAATGCGCCGACGCCCACCAGCAGGACGTCATGTCCGTCCGCCGGTCCGGGCCGGACCAGCACGTCGACCCCCTCGACCCGTTCCATAGCCGGCACCGACTCGATCACTGCGCCCTTGGGGAAACGCACTGCGGTCGGCCCGTCGTCCACCGCGATCGCCTCGGCCAGCTCTTCTCGCAACGTGCCGGCGTCTCGGGGTGCGGCCACCCGGATCCCCGGCACGATACCCAGTACCGACAGGTCCCACATGCCGTTGTGGCTGGCGCCGTCATCACCGGTGACACCAGCCCGGTCCAGGGTGATGGTGACCGGGGCGCCGAGTAGCGCCACGTCCATCAGCAGCTGGTCGAACGCACGGTTGAGGAAAGTGGAATACAGCGCCACCACCGGGTGCAATCCACCTAGGGCCAGCCCTGCCGCCGACGTGACCGCGTGCTGCTCGGCGATGCCGACGTCATAACAGCGGTCCGGGAAACGCGTTGCGAAGGCGGCCAGGCCGGTCGGGCCCGGCATCGCCGCGGTGATCGCGACCAGATCCTCGCGCTCACCGGCCAATCTGATCAATTCCTTGGTGAACACGCTGGTCCAGGAGATACCAGCGGGCGCGATGGGCACGCCGGTCTGGGGGTTCATGATCTTCACCTGGTGCATGAGCTCGGCAGCGTCGTTCTCGGCGGGCAGGTAACCGTTGCCCTTGCGGGTCACCGCGTGCACGATCACCGGTCCACCGAAGTCCTTGGCTCGGCGCAAGGCGGACTCCATGGCCTGCATGTCATGCCCGTCGACCGGACCCAGGTACTTCAGCCCCAGGTCCTCGAAGAGGATTTGGGGCGTCAGGGCGTCCTTGAGACCCCGCTTGGCCGCGTGCAGCCCGGCATAGATCGCCCGGCCCACCACCGGCGTGCGCTGCAGGGCCTGCTTACCGGTGCGCAGCACC
>DASQVB010000339.1:0-13408 GCA_035640975.1 Pseudonocardiaceae bacterium | reverse complement strand
CGGGCCGGTAGGCGGTGCCCGAGGGCATGTTCTCGGCCATCGGCACGGTGGCGATCACCTCCACCGGCAGCTCGAGGCGGCCGGCGAGCACCGCGGTGGCGATCACAGCGGCGGCGCCCGCCATGTCCATGGTCATCTCATCCATCTTCGCCGCCGGCTTGATCGAGATTCCGCCGGTGTCGAAGGTGATCCCCTTGCCGACCAGGGCGACCTTCGCCCTCGGCGTGGACGGGGTTGCGGTCGGGACCCAGTGCAGCCGGACCAGCCGGGGCGGGCGAGATGAGCCACCGCCGACGCCCAGGATGCCGCCGTAACCTTCGCGCCGCAGCGCTTTCTCGTCGAGCACCTCGGTGCGTAGTCCGGCTTGCTCGGCCAGCGCCACTGCACGCTCAGCGAACGAGGCTGGATAGAGGTCGTTGGGTGGCGTGTTCACCAGGTCACGGGTGATCGCGACCGCCTCGGCGATCGCGGTCGCTTTGGCGAGCTCCTGCCGCGCGCTGCCGGAGCCGGCCGAGGGCACCGACAGGTCCATCCGGCTCAGCGGCCCGTCGCCGTTCTGGGACCGGTACCCGGTGAAGGCATAGCTGCCCAGCGCAGTGCCCTCTGCGGCGGCGGCAAGGTCGATCCGAGACAACGTGGTGACCGCATGGGAGGTACCGGACAGTGCGCGGGCCGCCGCGCCAGCGGCTCGACGCACCTGCTCACCGGTGGGCTGGTCGTCGACCGCGCCGAGGCCGGTGGCGATCAGCAGCGGAGCGCCAATGGCTCCGCGGGTGGGTACCTTGATCACCTCGTCGGCCTTGCCCCGGGCGCCCAGCACCGCCAGCAGGTCGGTGAGCGCGCCGTCGAACGCCGCGTCAACCTCCTCGCCGCCGTAGGCAAGCCGAGGACCCCCTTCACCGGACACGGTGCCCACCACGACGGCATCGACCGTAGCGGTGGTCACCGAGGCATCTGTGAGGTGCAGCGCCGGGGTGGTCACGTGATCTCCTCATTGATCTGGCCAGATAGTGTCGGAGGCCTACTACCGGTAGCGTTCCACAGCCGTGAGTGCACCCCTGCGTCGCGGCCCCTTGCACACCTTCCACGTCGAGGCCGGGGCCACCCTCGGATCCTTCGGCGGTTGGGAAATGCCGATTCATTACGCCGGCGTGGTCGCTGAGCACACTGCGGTGCGGGAGGCGGTCGGCCTGTTCGACGTCACCCATCTGGGCAAGGTCAGCGTCACCGGCCCGGCCGCCGCGGATTTCGTCAACTCTTGCCTCACCGCTGATCTCGCCAAGATCGGCCCGGGACGGGCGCAGTACACCCTGTGCTGCGCAGCGGACGGCGGTGTGGTGGACGACTTGATCGCCTACCTGGTGGGCCCCGACGATGTGTTCTGCGTGCCGAATGCCGCGAATACCGGGGAGGTCGGTCGGCGGCTGTCTGCGGCGGCACCGCCTGGGGTGCGGGTGACCGAGCGGCACCACGAGTATGCCGTGCTTGCCGTGCAAGGACCCCGGTCGGCTGAGGTACTGGCCGCCGTCGGGCTGCCCAGCGACATGAATTACATGGCATTCGTCGACACCGATCACCATGGCGTGCCGGTACGGGTGGGTCGCACCGGCTACACCGGCGAGCATGGCTATGAGCTGTTGCCGCCGTGGGAGCACGCGCCCGCGTTATGGGAGGCGCTGCTAGGGGCTGCCGGCCCGCTCGGTGGCCGGGTGTGCGGGCTCGGTGCCCGGGACACCCTGCGCACCGAGATGGGCTACCCCCTGCACGGCCAGGACCTCGGGCCGGGAATCACCCCAGTGCAGGGTGGCGCCTCGTGGGCGGTCGGCTGGGGCAAGCCGGCCTTCTGGGGGCGAGCCACGTTGCTCGCCGAGCGCGAGCGCGGTCCATCCCGGCGGTTACGGGGGCTGCGAGCCAGCGGGCGCGGGGTTCCACGGCCGCACATGGCAGTGCGGTCCACGGCGGGTGCGCCACTGGGGGAGGTCACCTCGGGCACCTTCTCTCCGACATTGCGCACCGGCATCGCATTGGCGCTGCTTGATCCCGCAGTGCGCCCGGGGGACGCCGTCGACGTGGACGTCCGTGGCCGGGTGCTGCCCTGCGAGGTGGTCATCCCTCCCTTTGTCCCCTCGCACGTGCGCTGACGCATTCGTGACGGCGTACTCACGGGTCGATGAGGCGGCGACGAACGGCCGCTACGTCGGCGTTGCTCAGACCACCGTCGCGCAGCCGGGCCAGGATGTCGACCTCGGTCAGGATGTCCAGGATGGCTGACCGCAGGGACGGGCATCCGTTTCGCTGCAGCACTTCCTGGATTGCGTGGGGGTCGTCCTTGCGGCCCAATCTTCTGGCCAGGGAGGTCCGCAGCCGTTTGATGGTCAGTTCGTAGTCGGTGGCGATGTCCTCGGGACTGACCCCACAGATGGCGAGGATGAACATCACCACCATGCCGGTCCGGTCGCACCCCTTGCTGCAATGAACGACGACTTCACCTGGCCCGGCGCGTCCCACCGCAGCGACCGCAGCAGCGCAGCGGTCCGGCCAGCGGTGCAGGAAGGACCGGTAATACAACGGTGTCGCGATCAGAACGCTCGCCATCCAATCCGCGAACTCCGGGTCCTGGGCGAGGCCGTCTTGCAGCGGCACGTGCGGATCCCACCGAGCTCCCGTGAATCCGAGTCAGCATGGCGCATGGGGTCAGACAGTGGGACGTCCTACCATTTCTCTGCGCGACGGGATACCGTGCTGGACATGAGTGCCGCATCACCGTTCATCCGCCTGCCGCATCCGTCGCCCACCACGCCGCAGCGAAGGGCGGAGATCCTGGCCGCGCCAGGTTTCGGCCGTCATTTCACCGACCACATGGCGGAGATCAGCTGGACTGACGGTGTGGGTTGGCATGATCCCGAGGTCGGTCCGTACCGACAGCTCGTCATGGATCCGGCCGCGATGGTGTTGCACTACGGGCAGGCGGTCTTCGAAGGCCTCAAGGCCTACCGGCAACCGGATGGCACGGTGGCCTCCTTCCGGCCGCTGGCCAACGCCGCCCGACTCCGTGCCTCGGCCCGCCGGATGGCTATGCCGGAGCTGCCCGACGAGCTGTTCATCGGCTCGCTACGTGAACTGGTGCGCGCCGACATCGACTGGGTGCCCGCCGCCGGCGGGGAGGAGTCGTTGTATCTGCGGCCGCTCCTGATCGCTACCGAGGTGGGGCTCGGGGTGCGCCCCGCGAAGAACTACCAGTATCTGGTCATTGCCTCCCCGGCCGGCCCTTACTTCCCCGGCGGCCTCAAGCCGGTCAGCGTGTGGCTGTCCACCGAATACGTCCGGGCTTCCCCCGGCGGGACCGGAGCTGCCAAGTTCGCCGGAAACTATGCCGCCTCGCTGGTGGCCCAGCAGCAGGCCGCGGACAAGAACTGCGATCAGGTGGTGTGGCTGGACGCGGTCGAGCGGCGCTGGGTGGAGGAGATGGGCGGGATGAACCTCTACTTCGTGCTCGGGGAGGGATCGCAGGCCCGGCTGGTCACTCCGGAACTCACCGGCACACTGCTGCCCGGCATCACCCGCGACTCCCTGCTCACGCTGGCCCGCGACCATGGGATGGCTGTCGAAGAGCGGCGAATCTCCACCGAGGAGTGGGAGAAGGGCGTGGAGACCGGGGACATTTCGGAGGTCTTCGCCTGCGGCACCGCCGCGGTGATCACCCCGGTCGGGCGGGTCGCCTACCCCGGCGGTGAGTTCACCATCGGCAGCGGCGAGCCCGGCCCCGTCACCGCCCGATTGCGCGCCACCCTCACCGCGATCCAACGCGGCGCCGCCCCCGACTCGCACAACTGGATGATCCCCCTCACCTGATCCCGACCCAGCCCGACTTCAGGCCGCTGCGCACACGGCGAGAACCACGGTGGTGGTCAGCTCGCTGGCGGCGCCGAGCACGTCACCCGTGACACCACCGAAGCGGCGCCGGGTGTGCACTGAGAACGCCACGACCACCAGGGCGGCCAGGGCCACCGCCAGTGCGCCCTGCCAGGGCCGTTCGGATACCACCATCAGCCCACCGGCCAGCAGGGCTGCCGACCAGGCCACCGCAACAGCGGGCGATTGGCTACCGGCCACCTGCACGCCCAACCCCTCTGCCCGCGCCGGTGGTACTCCCGTGCGGGCGCACCAGCTGAAGGCCACCCGCCCGGCGGCCACCGCAAGCAGCACGGCGGCCAGCCGGCCGGTCTCAGCCAGCGCACCCAGCGCGGCCGCTTGCGTGGCCAGCACCAGCACCAGCGCGACCACTCCGAACGGCCCGGTTGACCCGTCGCGCATCACCGCCAGCGCCCGCTGCGGCCCGCCGAAGCAGCCCAGGCCGTCGGCGGTATCGGCGAGCCCGTCCAAGTGCATCCCTCGGGTCAGGCAAGCCAGCGTCGCCACCACCGCCAGCCCGGCCAGCAACGGTGGAGTGCCCAGCGCGGACAGCGCTGCAAGCACCCCGGCCGCCGCCGCACCCAGCCCGACGCCGACCACGGGAGCCCAGTACAGCGCCCGGCGAGCGACCACCCGGTCCACCTCGACGGGCGCGCCGACCGGCAGCACGGTCAGCCAGGACACCGCCAGCCGCAACCCGCGGCTCACCTCGTCGGCACTGGATCACCTGTGGGCCCGGAGACGCCGGCGTCGTCAAAGGTGGCCATCTCGGCGAGTACCCGGACGGCCAGCTGAATCAGCGGCAGCGCGGCCACCGCCCCAGAGCCCTCGCCCAGCCGCATCCCCAGATCGAGGATGGGATCCAGCTCCAGGTGCTCCAGCACCAAGGTGTGCGCGGGCTCCACGGAGCGGTGCCCAGCCACCCACCACTGCCGCGCTCCGGGGGCGAGTTCCTCGGCGAGCACCGCCGCTGCCCCGACGGCCACGCCGTCGAGGATGACCGGGGTGCGCCGGACCGCGGCCTGAGCCAGGAAGGCCGCCATCGCCGCAATGTCGGCGCCGCCTGCGGTGCGCAGCAGCGCGACGGGGTCCCCGACGACTGGCCGGGTCCGGCGCAGTGCGTCCCGGATCGCCGCGGCCTTGCGCATCCACCCGGCATCGTCGATCCCGGTGCCACGCCCGACCACTGCGACCGGCTCAGCGCCGGTCAGCGCCGCCACCAGCACCGCCGCGGCAGTGGTGTTGCCGATTCCCATGTCGCCCGCGATCAGCAGATCGGCTCCGCGGTCGACCTCCTCGTCGGCGATCGCGACCCCAGCGGCCAGAGCCTGGGTCACTTCCGCGTCGGTCAGCGCGTCCTGTCGGTCGATCGCGCCGCTGCCGCGGCGAACCTTGTGCCGGGTGACCGCTGGCGACCCTTCGGCGCTCGACGTGTCCGGCTCGTCGTCCACGGCCATGTCGACCACCCGCACCGCAGCCCCGGCCAGGGAGGCGAGCACATTCACCGCCGCGCCGCCGGCCAGGAAGTTGCGCACCATCTGCCGGGTGACCTCGCTGGGATAGGCGGAGACTCCCCGGGCGGTGACACCGTGGTCGCCCGCGAACACCACCACCTGGGGCTGGGCAAACGGCCGTGGTGGGCAGGCTCCTTGGCAGGCTGCCACCCATACCCCCAGCTCCTCCAGCCGTCCCAGCGAGCCCGCCGGTTTGGTCAGCTGCTCATGGCGGGCCACCGCTTCCCGGTGAGCCTGCTGGTCGGGTGGCGTGATGCTGGGGAACTCCACCGGTGCTCCTGGAGTGTTTGAGGTCTGTCCGTATGCCTGCATCCTGCCCGGTGGGGGGACCAGGCGCTTACGCCTGGCGCAAGCACACCGGCAGCCCTGCCACCAGCAGCAGCACCTCGTCGCACACTGCGGCCAGTTCAGCGTTCAGCGCGCCGAGCTCGTCGCGGAACAGCCGTCCGGCGCGGGTCCCAGGCACGACGCCAAGCCCGACTTCGGCGCTGACCAGCACCAATCGGGACGGGCAGGCCACCACCGCGGACACCAGCTCCGTGCACCGCGCGCGGCAGGCCACCAGCGCTTCCGGTCCGCTCTCCCAGACTCCCGCGTCGTCCAGCTCTCCGGTCAACCAGGTGGCGACGTCATCGACCAGCACCGGGACGGGTCCGGCGGCGCGCAACGCAGCGGATAGGTCGGACGGCTCCACGGTGCGCCAGCCCGGGGGCCTGCGGGCCACATGCCTGGTGATCCGCTCTTCCCAGTCCGGATCATCGAGTTGACGACGGGCCGTTGCCAGGTAGTCCACCTGTGCCTCGCCCAGTAACTTCTCGGCGTGCGCAGACTTCCCTGAGCGCGCGCCTCCGAGCACCAGTGTCCGCACCTGACCTCCTTACTGCCGTGGGCGACGCTACCGTCAGGCGGATGACCCTCCGGTGGCGTTACCAAGACTCCGACGGCGGCCAGGCCTCCGGCCCGGACGTCACCTTCGACGATCAGGCGGGCGCCGAGGAGTGGCTCGAACGGGAGTGGCCGGCCCTGCTGCAGGGTGGCGTTGCGGCGGTCACCCTGCTCGACGGCGACGATGAGGTGTACGGCCCGATGAGCTTGCGGCCGGCGTGAGCAGACCGGCTAGGGGATCGGGTCGCCACGACCGACCCGAGGCTTGGGTACCCGCAGCCGGCGCAGCTGCGTTGCCCTGGTCATCGCGTAGAACCCCAAGCCGACTCCGGTCCCTGACGCATCGGGAAACCGCTCGCGAACCCGGCGATTGATGATCCGGCCGAGCAGCAGGCCCTCGGTGATCATCGTGACGAGCATCGCCATCGACACCAGTGACACGTACTGCTGCACGACAGGTGACGGGATCAGGATCACCACGATCACCAACAGCGCCAATGGCATGAACAGGCCGGAGATGTTGCGCCGGGAATCCACCAGGTCTCGGACGTAGGCCTTCACCGGACCGCGGTCACGGGGCAGCAGGTACTTCTCGTCCCCGGACATCATCCGCTCGCGGCGCGCCGCCGAGGCCTTGCGGCGTTCATCCTTGGACCCGCGCATCCGGCGTAGCGCTTCCCGCTGAGTCCGCGGTGGGGGCGGGGCCGGGCCACGCTTGCGACCCTCGGCCTCGCGGCGGCTTGGAGTGGGCCGGCCCTTGCCGCCGGTGCGGCCCCGGAGGGTCTCGTCCCGGTGTGTCACGTCGTCTCGGTGTGTCACGTCGTCGGCGTCGGAGACCACCTCCACCGTCGGTTCCTGCTCGGGATCGGTGGCTCCCGGGCCGGTCTTGCCGCGCAGGAACCTCACGATGACCAGACTAGGACACCACGCCGCAGGCGTAGCGTCGGCAGCTGTGCGCGTGTTGATCGCCCCGGACTGTTTCGGCGGGACGCTCAGTGCTGTGGAGGTGGCCGAAGCCGTCGCAAGGGGGTGGCGGCGGGCCGCACCCGGTGACGAGCTGGCATTGCGGCCACTGGCTGATGGAGGTCCGGGTTTCGTGGATGTCCTGCACGGCGCGCTGGGTGGAACCGTGCACCGCGCCCGGGTCACCGGCCCGGCGGCAGAGCCGGTGACTGCGTGCTGGTTGGAGCACGAGACGACCGGCTATGTGGAGGCCGCGCAAGCTTGTGGCCTGCACCTGGTGCCATCCGAGCTACGTGACGCGACGACTGCGACCAGCCGCGGGGTGGGGGAGCTGCTCGCGGCGGTACGGGACACCGGTCTGCGCACCGCAGTGGTAGGCCTGGGTGGTTCGGCCAGCTCCGACGGCGGGGCCGGAGCGCTTGCGGCACTGGGCGCGGTCGCCGTGGACTCTGCGGGTCGACCGTTGCCACCCGGTGGCGCCGCCCTCATCCGGTGCGCACGACTGGATGGCAACGCCTTGGTGCGTGGCCTGCAGCTGGTCGCTGCCGCGGACGTGACCAACCCACTGTTGGGTCGCCACGGTGCCGCGGAGGTGTTTGGGCCGCAGAAGGGTGCCGGCCCCGAGCAGGTGCGGAAGCTGGAGGCGGCGCTGACTCGCTGGGCCGACGTGTTAGAGGAGGCGACCGGCCGGTCGGTCCGGGAGTTGCCCTCGGCCGGGGCGGCGGGCGGCCTCGGTGCTGCCCTGCTGGGCCTCGGTGCCGAGCGGGTTTCCGGCGTGCAGCTGGTGGCGCAACGCACCGGCCTGGACGACGCCCTGGACACCGCCGAGGTAGTGGTCACCGGTGAGGGCAGCTTCGACTGGCAGTCATTGCGCGGCAAGCTCATCACCGCGTTGGCCGAAGGCGCCGCGCGGCGTGGGCTGCCCTGTGTCGTGCTGGCCGGGCAAGTGTCCGTGGGAAGGCGGGAGGCGGCCGCGGTCGGTGTCTGCGCCGCATATGCTGCCGCAGAGCTGGCTGGCTCAGTACAGGCCGCGCTGGCTGATCCGGCGGGTACCCTGGCAGCGGTGGCCGAGCACGCCGCCCGCCAGTGGGGCGGACGGTAAAGGTTCCCGTCCTTGCCAGGAGCGGGAATCATGCACCGGTCGCAGGCGTTACCGTGGTCCAGACAGCTGTGCATGCTTGCGCGCCGATTCAGCGCCGATTCCAGGGAGAGCCATGACCGTCGAGAACTTGACCGACACCGAGGCGCCGACCCACGGTGTCGAGCTGACTGATGCTGCTGCCGCCAAGGCGAGGGCACTCCTCGACCAGGAAGGCCGGACCGACATGCACCTGCGCATTGCCGTGCAGCCCGGGGGCTGCGCAGGCCTGCGCTACCAGTTGTTCTTCGATGAGCGCACGCTCGACGGTGACGCCAAGCGGGACTTCAACGGTCTCGCTGTCGTGGTCGACCGGATGAGCACCCCCTACCTGCAGGGCGCTGTGATCGATTTCGTGGACACCATTGAGAAGCAGGGCTTCACGATCGACAACCCCAACGCGGGCGGTTCCTGTGCCTGCGGAGACTCGTTCAACTAAGCCCGCGCAAGTCGGCGTGTCGGGCGCTGGTGCACGGTATGTCCGGCGCTGGTGCCCGCCCCGCTAGACCTGTACCGGCCCGCTAGATCTGTACCGGGTAGTGCGGTTCGGGCACCTTGGGGACGATCCGCTGCTCGACGAAGATCCCGTGCCAGAGCATGAAAACCAGTACCGCCCAGATCCGCCTGCTGTGATCTCGTAGGCCTGCGCGATGCTCGTCGAGCATCCGGTGCACCGCTGTAAGGTCCAGAAGCTCCGCGGTTTCAGAGTCGTTGACGATGCCGCGGGCCCAGTCGTGCAGGTCATCTTTGAGCCAGTGCCGGATCGGCACCGGGAAACCTAGTTTACGCCTGTTCAGCACGTGTGCAGGCACGATGTCGCGCAGTGCCCGGCGTAACGCGTGCTTGGTGGTTTCGCGGGTGATCTTCTCTTCGAGCGGGATGGTAGCGGCCACCCGGAATACCTCCGTATCGAGGAAGGGCACCCGTAGTTCCAACGAATTGGCCATGGTCACCTTGTCGGCCTTGACCAAGATGTCACCACGCAGCCAGGTGAACAGGTCCACGTGCTGCATGCGGGTCACTGGATCCCAACCGGTCGAAGCGGCGTAGGCATCGGCGGTGACATCGGTGTGCGAGATGGCCGGGTCGTATCCGCGCAGCACCGCGCGCAGCTGGTCGTCCGGGAAGATTCGTGCGTTGCCGTAATAGCGCTGTTCCAGCGTCAGCGATCCACGGCGTAGCAGATCCTTGCCGCGTACTCCCTGTGGGATGCGGGTGGAGATTCGCCCCAGCGTTCGGCGCAACACACCAGGGACTTTCTCGAAAGCGGCCAGCGAGAGCGGTTCCCGGTAGATGGTGTATCCACCGAAGAGCTCGTCTGCGCCCTCGCCGGAAAGCACCACCTTCACGTGTTCCCTGGCTTCCCTGGCGATGAACCACAGCGGCACCAGCGCCGGGTCAGCCACCGGGTCGTCGAGGTACCACACGATCAGAGGCAGCGCCTCGGCCAGCTCGGGGGCTGAGACGGTACGGATCACGTGCCGGACGTCGATCGCGGCGGCCGACTCTGCGGCCACGTCTACCTCGGAGTATCCCTCCCGCTCGAAGCCGGTGGTGAAGGTGATCAGGTCCGGATTGTGCTCCCTGGCCAGCGCGGCGATGGCGGTGGAGTCAATCCCGCCGGACAGGAAGGCGCCGACGGTGACGTCGGCCCGCATGTGCTTGGCGACCGAGTCCCGCAACGCCGTGGTGATCTGGTCATGCAGGGCATCCGCCTCGGCCTCGGAGCGAACTGGACGGGGCCGGAAGTTGGGATGGAAGTACCGATCGGTGATCAGCTTGCCGCCGGGGGAGAGGGTGAATGAGGTACCGGACTCGATCCGGGTTATCCCCGTGTGCAGCGACGCCGGCTCGGGCACGTACTGCAGGCTCAGGTAGAGCTGCAGCGCCCGGCGGTCCACCTCCATAGACGCGCCAGACACACCTAGCGAGGGCGCCAGCTCCAGCAGACTCTTCTTCTCGCTGGCGAAGGCGACTCCGCCCGGCCCCGTGCAGCTGAAGAGCGGCTTGATACCGAATGGGTCCCGAGCGCCGAATGCGACGCGCAACTGCGCGTCCCAGATGATGAAAGCGAACATTCCGCGGAGCCGCTGCACTGCAGCCGTCCCGAAGTGGTGGTAGGCAGCCAGGATGACCTCGGTATCACCTTCGGTGACAAAGCTCACGCCGTAAGGCTCGCCTTGGAGCTCGTCGCGAAGCTCGACGTAGTTGTAGATCTCTCCGTTGAACAGGATGGTGTAACGCTCTGGCGCCTCGGGCGGCCCCCACCGCAGGGGCTGGTGTGAGTGCTCGATGTCGATGATGGACAGCCGGTTGAATCCCAGCACCACGTCGGCGTCGTGCCAGGTCCCGGTCTCGTCGGGGCCGCGATGCCGCTGGCAGCTCAAGGCGGCGGTCACGTCGGCCACGCGGGCTGGTGCGTCTTGCTGCGCTGTCAGCAGTCCCAGCAACCCGCACACGCGCGCACCCTTTCGTCGGTGGCCGACACCATCGGGCCCAGTACGACCATCGGCACAGTATGACGACCGGTCGCGGGGACACCCGCTCCCCGGGGGAGCTGCGGGCGCGACGCTGGTTTAGGCTTCACCTAGACGGCCGCATTGGGGCGACGAGGAGGAACCAGGCGTGATCGGCGTGGTCCGCTCTCGTACGGTTCGGCTATTGAAGGTGGCAGGTCTGGTCGGGATGGTTGCCTTTGTGGCGACCGGGTGTTCGGTCCACGATGTGTTCGCATTCGGCTGGCCGAAGGGAGTCACTCCGCAGGCTGAGACGATGCGCGCACTGTGGATATGGGCGACGGTCGCGGCGTTGGTGGTAGGTGCGATCGTCGCCGGGCTGATCATGTGGACGGTGATCTTCCACCGCAAAAGATCCGGCGAGATGCCTCGGCAGACTCAGTACAACCTGCCGCTGGAGATTGTCTACACAGTCATCCCGTTCGTCATCGTCGCGGTGCTGTTTTACTTCACAGTGGTAGCGCAGAACGTCGTCAATGCCAAAGTCGATAATCCAGATGTCCGGGTGCGAGTGGTCGGCTTCCAATGGAACTGGGAGTTCGAGTACCTGCAGGATAATCCAGGCAGGGACGGCGTTTATCCGGTCCGGCGCACCCAGCAAGGCGCGCCGCTGTCCACCGTCGGTACGTCCGCCACTGTCCCGCTCCTGGTGGTGCCGGTAGATCGGGTAGTGGAGTACCGGATCGTGTCCACCGACGTTTTGCACTCGTTTTTCATACCGGATTTTCTCTTCAAGCGTGACGTCTTCCCGCGGCCGGAGAAGAATGACACCGACCACGTCTTTCAGACCACCGTGGAGCGTCCGGGTGCCTTCGTCGGTCGCTGCGCCGAGTTGTGCGGCACCTACCACGCGATGATGAACTTTGAGCTTCGGGCCTTGCCGGGGGATTTGTTCGATCGATACATGGCGCTGCGTGCCCAGACGAACTCTCAGACCCAGCGGTCGTACACGGCGGGTGAGGCACTCGCCCAGCTGAACTGCGGCGAGCTGTGTGCGCCCGAGGCAGTGACCACTTCCCCGTTCGACACCGACCGCACCGCCGCCCAGATCCGCCAGGCCGGCGGGGCCGGCGGCTAAACCTTCAGTATCGACCGATCTATCGAAGGTTCGAGAGCGAGGGAACACCATGAAGGTCGAGGCGCGGATCTTCGAGATCACTACCGCGTTCTTCTTCCTGTCCGCGGTGATCTACGGCTTGTGGTCGGTCGGCGAGCCGGTGGGAACGGCTGCGCTGATCCTGACCGGTGGGCTGACCCTCATCATTGGCACGTACTTCCGCTTCGTCTCTCGGCGAGTCCGGATGCGCCCGGAAGACAATGTCGACGCTGAGATCTCTGACGGCGCCGGGGAGCTAGGCTTCTTCTCGCCCGGCAGCTACTGGCCATTTGGGATGGGGCTGTCGGCGACCGTACTCGGCTTCGCGCTGGCTCTCGACCAGTGGTGGCTGGTCGCGGTAGGCGCTGCTTTGATCCTTCTCACGGTGGGCGGGCTCGTCTTTGAGTACCACGTCGGCCCCAAGCCTGAGGTAGGACCTCACTAGACTTGTCCCGCAGATCTTCGAGCTTGGCCCTACACTCCTGGGTTCCCCAACCCAACAGCAGTGCTCTGCCGGGTCGACCGCACAGCACTGCTGTTGAGTTCGGGAGGCCAAGAGCACTCAAGTCGCGGCCACCGACGCCGTCCGCGATCCGCGGGACATGTCTCCATATCGGGCCTTCGTGTCGCTTACGTGAGTTAGTCCTTGGGCTGCTGTGGTCGACCGGCCAACTCCCGGTCGGAGCCCTTGGCGGGAGTTCCGTTGCCGTCTTGACGTGCCTTCTCCAGCGCCCTGGTCTGTTCCGGGGGATCCGGCCGCAGCAGCGATCCCGGGACCGGGGATCCGGCCGAGCCCAGCTGGTTCATCCGCTTCGGCACCGGAGCACCCTGGTACTCCAGCGGGATGGGGTGGCCATGATCATCGACACTGCCCAGCGGCTGGTGCACCTCGATGAACTCACCATGCGGCAGGCGCTTGATGATGCCGGTCTCAATGCCGTGTTCAAGGATGGCGCGGTCGGCCCGCTGCAGACCGAGGCAGATCCGGTAGGTGATGTAGTAGGCCAGCGGTGGCAACAGCAAAAGGCCGATGCGACCAGCCCAGGTCGTCGCGTTCAACGAAATGTTGAGCACGTAGGCGATGACATCGTTGCCACCCGAAAGCAGCAGCACGAACATGAATGAGATCGCCATCATGCCCAGCGCGGAGCGCACCGGGACGTCGCGTGGGCGCTGCAGGAGGTTGTGGCTGGCGTTGTCCTTAGTGAGCTTGCGTTCGATGGCTGGGTACAGTGCCGCGAGCGTGAACATGATGGCGGGAAGCACCATGGTCGGCCAGAAATTCTGGGGAATCATGTAGTCGCCCAGGTAGATCTCCCAGGGAGGCCACACCCGAGCAATGCCGTCCAGCCAGCCGACGTACCAGTCGGGCTGCGAGGCCGCC
>DASQVB010000338.1:0-2904 GCA_035640975.1 Pseudonocardiaceae bacterium | reverse complement strand
CGGTTACCTCGCCCAAGCCGTCATCCACCTCGGGGAACTGGCAGCGGTGATCGCACTGGCGCTGTCGAGCGCGGCGGGGAACGGGTGGCTCGCCCGGATCGGTCTCGGCGCGGCGATGCTTGGCCAAGTGCTGCTCGTCGCCGCTGAGCTGATCCACCCAAGCAGCCCGGACATCGGTGACCAAATGTTCAACGTCGGACCGCCGCTGTCAGCGATCGGCCTCCTCCTCGCCGGAGTCGCCGTTATTCGCGCCCGACGTTGGACGAGCTGGCATCGGTTCACGCCGCTCGTCGTCGGAGCCTACGTGTTCGTCGTCTTGATCCCGGTGTTAATCGTCTCTGGTGCACCGCCGGCCCCGTCTGCGGTCTGGGCAATTGCCGGATGGGAAGTCTGCTGGATGCTGATCGGCATCTCGGTGCTTGCCGTGGGACCGATCACCGCGGGCGCCCCCAGCCGCGCCGCGGTGACATCCGGCTAGTGACAAGCGTTGATTCAATGCCTGTAGCGGCGTCGGACGAGGATCGACACCTGCTGGCGCTCCGCGTGGTGGCACCGACCTCCGTTCAACTGAGACGAGCCGCAGGAGCGCCGGTCACCTGCCGATTATGGTGACCAGTGTTTGTGCTGGTAGGTGGCGGAGGATGCGGGATTTGAACCCGCGAGGGTTGTAACACCCAACACGATTTCCAATCGTGCGCCCTAGGCCACTAGGCGAATCCTCCGCTCCGGAGATTACCGCCAGCATCGATTACCAGCCAAAACAGCTGGTAGACGGCCCGTCGCCGGGGTATTACCGCACTGGCCAGGCAAGGGCAGCAGGCTCTGAGGGTGCGCGGCCCCTCGCTTGGTCACCCAGTCGGTGGCGGTCAACGCGGCCGTGAACGTCAACGTCTCGGCACGGATCGCTAGGGTAGTTAGTCGCCGAGCGGCGCGCGGGCGCGCTCATAGCTCATGGCGGAAGGCGGGCCATAACTTGAACCAAGATGGTGCGGAGGTCCAGGGCGGCGTGGATGCGCGGCAGGAGCTGGAGATGATGCGAGCGCGGATGGCCGAGATCAAGCAAGAGGTGGCCGCCGACGTGGACCAAAAGTGGGGTTCACCGTTTCGAACTCAGGAGCTGTTCGATCTCAAAGTGAAAACGAGGCTGTCGAGCAACGACGAGTACCGGTCGTTGCAGGACCGTGTTCAGGAGGCCGAGGCTGCTCTTGCCGCGGGGTCGGATACTGCTACGGACGCCGGCTCGGCGAGTTAGGTTGCAGGTAGACGGCGCCTCGTCAGGCCTGCCGTGTGCTGGTGAAGGGTAGCCCTTAGACTGGGCGGTGGACCCCGCGTGGCGTCCATCTTGCGAACTCCCCCAGGGTCGGAAGGCAGCAAGGGTCAGCAGGCTCTGACGGGTGCGCGGGGTCCCCTCATCTGTCCCTGACAGTGCTGCCATCACCCGCTCGGTGGTGATTCACGGCTTGCGCGGTCGTAGAACACCGACGTCAGAGCGCCTGATCATCTAGGCTGGGGATAGCTGACAGCGGCACACCAAGCACGCTCATGGCTCCAATGGTGGAAGGCGGACCGTAAACGTGAACCAGGATGGTGCCGAGGTCCAGGGCGGCGTGGATGCTGTGCGGCAGGAATTGGAAGAGATGCGCGCGCGGATGGCTGTGATCAAAGAAGAGGCCGCAGCCGAGGTGGAGCGTAAGTGGGTATCACCGTGGCGAACCCCGGCCACCTTCGACCTCAAGGTGAAGACCCGGTTGACGGGCAACCAGGAGTACCGGTCGCTGCAGGGTCGGGTGAAGGACGCCGTGGCTACCCTTGCCACGGAGCCGGACGCTGCCACGGAGGCCGGCTCCGCTAGGTAGTCGCCCAGTCCAGGCCAACCGTCCTGGACTGGGCGCAACTGAGTCCAGGACGGAGGCCGATGCCAGCCAACGGCGCAGCGCGGGGGCGCGTCGCCTGCACCGTCGCAATGGTGGCGTCGGTGCAGGCACTGACTCCTCGCATGACGAGGATCCGGCTCCACGACGAGAGCCTGGCTGGCTTGGACGCCATTCCCGGTCAGACGGTGAAGATCTATGTGCCGGACCTGCACAGCGGACTCCCGGTGTCCCGCGACTACACCGTGCGTGACTACAACGCCGCGCAACCGTGCCTGGACATCGATTTCGTGCTGCACGGCGACGGCCCGGCAGCCAGCTGGGCGCGGCGGGCGCAGCCCGGAGAGACCCTGAAATTCGTCGGTCCGAGCGGGCGCTACCGGCCCGACCCCGACGCCGACTGGCACCTGTTCGCCGGGGACGAGACCGCGCTGCCGGCGATTCAGGCTTACGTCGAGATGCTGCCGGCCGACGCCCGCGCATTCCTTTACCTAGAAGTCCCCGAAGCCTCCGAACAGCAGCCGATACCAGGATCGGCTCGCCCAACGGTGCACTGGCTGCACCGTGGCGACCGTGCAGCAGGCACCAGCACGGTACTCGAGGACAGCATGCGCGCCGTGCGACTGCCGCCCGGACGGGGTCGGATCTGGATCGCCGGCCACACCCCAACAGTGCGACGGATCCGGGCGCACCTGCTTGACCAGCGCGGCGTCGACCGGCGCGCGCTGTACGTCAAAGGTTTCTGGGATCGCCAAGGGCCCACGCCAGCTTGATACGTTACGGCCGGGTGCATTGACGCGAGCCTGGTAGGCCGGATCCTCGACGGGGATCCCACTGCCGTGTCGGTGTGGGAGCTGCTTGTTCAGTCGGGCGGCGACCTGATCGCGCCGAGTCTGCTGCATTACGAGGTCGCCAACGCGTTGTACCAGCAGCAGCGATCGAGCGTGGTCAGCTCCGAGCTTGCGGCGCTACCGCTCGATCGCTGTCTAGGCCTACCCATCGAGCTACATGGCGATGCGGGGCTGCACATCAG
>DASQVB010000337.1:0-13629 GCA_035640975.1 Pseudonocardiaceae bacterium | reverse complement strand
GCTCGGGCTGAATGCAGGTCAACCTGGGAGATCGGGCGAGCCGGGGACGACGGCGCGCCGGCCGCAACCCGCGTCACCGGTTGCGGACCGGCACCCACCACGCTGCCCCACGTCTGGCACTCCGGGCAGCGCCCCACCCACTTGGCGACCTCATGGCCGCATTCGGTGCAGCGGTGAATGGCGCGAGCATGCACCGGAGACCTTGCCATGGTCGCGGACGCTATCGCCCCACCCTGACAGCACGGCGGGCCGAGTTAGCCGTGTCCGCCGCTGTGTTCGTCACCGCTGTGTTCGCCGCTTTCGACGACGTTGACCTCACTCACCGACTCCACGGGCGCCGCCATGGGCACTGGCAGGGTCACCTGGCCTGCGTTCTCGAACACGAAGGTGATCGGAGTGTTCAGCCCGGCGCGCAGCGGCTGGGTGATGTTGAGCACGATGCGCAGTTGTCCGACGACCAGCGGGCTCTGCGGCTGGACACCTGCTGAAGCCGAGCCGGCGGTGCTGGTGACGTTCGTGCCGGGGGCGATCGTGGTGGTGCCCAGGACGAGCACCTGGCTGGCTGCGGGCGAGGTGACGGCGATCAGCCTGTCGGCGCGGGTGCCCTGGTTAACAATGGTGAGCAGCACCGGCACGCTCGAGCCGGTCGGGTAGGTGCCGTTGGAGTGCGGCGGGGTGGGGATCAGTACGTCGCGCAGTGCAATATTTTCCCCGACGTCAGCGTAAGCCCCGTCCACGGCGGCCACTTGGCTGTCGGTCTGGGTGATCTGGCCTGCGCTGCAGCCGACCAGCGACGGGGCGCTGGCGCAGCAGGCGGCGATCAGGGCGGTGACGGCCAAGGGGCGCCGCATCAACCTGTGCCGGCGGCTCACGGGCGAAGTCCTCCTCAGGTCTTGCTCGCGCATCGATGGCCAGCCTCATTCCGACCAGGGCGAATCCTATCCATCGCCGCGGTGTTCCGGCCCACCCGGCCCACCCGGTGCCGGTCTGGCGTTGAGCTCACATCTGGTCTTTGCAGGTCTACAGTGGAGTCACCTTGAGCTGCGGGAGCGCAGCGTTGCTCGGTGAGAGTCGGTTGCCGATCCTCTGACCTGCGATGACGCGGTGATACCCGGCGCAGCACGATTTCCAGACGTGGTAACCTAGGTGCAGCGAAAGGGGCAGAGGACACATGGTTTTCAAGGTCGGAGAGACCGTCGTCTACCCGCACCACGGTGCCGCTCTTATCGAGGCCATCGAAACTCGAGTGATCAAGGGCGAGGAGAAGAAGTACCTCGTCCTCAAGGTTGCTCAGGGTGATCTTACCGTCCGTGTTCCCGCTGCTAACGCCGAAGTCGTCGGCGTCCGGGACGTGGTCGGCCAGGAGGGTCTCGACCGGGTTTTCGAGGTGCTGCGTGCTCCTCATACCGAGGAGCCGACGAACTGGTCGCGGCGGTACAAGGCCAACTTGGAGAAGCTCGCCTCCGGCGACGTCAACAAAGTGGCGGAAGTGGTCCGGGATCTGTGGCGTCGTGAGCGTGACCGCGGCCTGTCGGCCGGCGAGAAACGCATGCTCGCGAAGGCCCGTCAGATTCTGGTGAGTGAGCTCGCGCTTGCCGAGGGCACCAATGAGGACAACGCCGAGGTGCTCCTCGACGAGGTCCTCGCCGCCGCCTCCTGACGTCGACCGGCTGCTCGGGTGGTAGCCCGCGCCCCGGCTCGGATCGTCGCGCTGGTACCGGCTGCAGGCCAGGGCGTGCGGTTGGCAGCCGGAATGCCCAAGGCTTTCGTGCCGCTGCTGGGGCGCCCGTTGCTCTGGCACTGCGTGCAAGGGTTGCTGGCTGCCGGCTGTATCGAGCTTGTCGTGGTTGCGGTCGGTGCGCAGGACCGGCATCAGGCAGCCACCGCACTCGCCGATGCGGGGCGGCGGGTGCGGATTGTGACCGGCGGGGCGCAACGATCCGACTCGGTGCGCCGGGCCCTGGACAGCGTGCCAGATGCCGAGGTGGTGCTGGTGCACGACGCCGCCCGCTGCCTCACCCCGGTTGGCGTGATCCAGGCCGTGGTGCAGGAGGTGCTGGCCGGGAAGCGGGCCGTGGTGCCGGTTCTGAGGGTGGTTGACACGATCAAGCAGGTGGACGCCGAGGACCGGGTAGTGTCGACAGTGGACCGAAGGGTCCTGCGCGTGGTTCAGACACCGCAGGGATTCGCCGGAGACCTGCTGCGCCGGGCGCACCAGCGGCGGTCCGGCCCGGCCACTGACGATGCCGGTCTGGTCGAACAGCTGGGAGAAACGGTGACCGTGCTGCCTGGTCACCCGCACGCTTTCAAGATCACTACCCCGTTCGACCTGGCGGTCGCCGAGACGGTGGCCGGTGCGGTCGCAGCCGGGCGGGTATGAGGGTCGGGATCGGCACCGACGTGCACCGGGTACAACCCGGCCGGGAGTGCTGGCTCGCCGGACTGCATTGGCCTGACATACCGGGCTGCGCCGGGCACTCCGACGGCGACGTCGCCGCGCATGCGTTGTGCGATGCTGCGCTGTCTGCTGCCGGTCTGGGGGATCTGGGTGCGGTATTCGGCACCGACGAGCAACGTTGGGCCGGGGCGCACGGCGCCGAACTGCTCATCGAAGTACGTCGCAGACTGACCGTCGGGGGCTGGACGATCAGCAACGGCGCCGTGCAGGTGATCGGGAACGTACCACGGGTGGGCACTCGCCGCGCCGAGGCGCAGCGAGTGCTGTCCGAAGCGTTGGGCGGAACCATCTCGGTCACCGGCACCACTACCGACGGGCTCGGCCTCACCGGCCGTGGCGAGGGCATCGCCGCGGTGGCAACGGTGCTGCTCGTACCATCATCTCGTGAGCCTGCACCTGTATGACACCGCGACGCGCAGTCAGCGGGAGTTCGTCCCGCTGCGACCCCGCACGGCGTCGATCTATGTGTGTGGGGCCACCGTGCAGGGCGTCCCGCACATCGGACACGTGCGTTCAGCGTTGAACTATGACGTGCTGCGTCGCTGGCTGATGGCCACCGGCCATGACGTGCTTCTGGTGCGCAACGTCACCGACATCGACGACAAGATCCTTGCCAAGTCCGCCGAGGCGGGACGGCCGTGGTGGGAGTGGGCGTACATTCACGAACGAGCGTTCGAGGATGCTTACACCGCCCTGGGCTGCCTACCGCCGTCGACACTGCCACGCGCCACCGGCCACGTTCCGCAGATGGTGGAGCTGATGGCACGGCTGATCGACCGGGAGCACGCCTACGCCGCGGATGGAGATGTCTACTTCGCGGTAGCCAGCTTCGACGACTACGGGGCGTTGTCCGGACAACGTCTCGATGAGGTCTGCCAGGGTGAATCCGCGGCATCGGGCAAGCGCGATCCCCGGGACTTCGCGCTGTGGAAGGCAGCCAAGCTCGGCGAACCGTGCTGGTCGACGCCGTGGGGGCCAGGCCGTCCTGGGTGGCACCTGGAGTGCTCCGCGATGGCTACCACGTACCTCGGCTCGGAGTTCGATATCCACGGTGGCGGCTTGGACCTGGTCTTTCCGCATCACGAGAACGAGCGGGCGCAGTCTCGGGCCGCCGGTGACGGGTTCGCCCGGTACTGGTTGCACAACGGCTGGGTGACGCTGTCGGGCGAGAAGATGTCCAAGTCGCTGGGCAACACGCTGTCCGTCCCGGCCACCCTGCGCCGGGTCCGTGCCGTGGAATTGCGGTATTATCTGGTCGGCGCGCATTACCGGTCTGCCATCGAGTACTCCGACGGCGCGCTGGACGAAGCGGTCGCCGCCTACCGGCGGATCGAGTCATTCGTGCACCGGGTCCGGGAGCGGTGTGGGGTACCAGAGCCTGGCACCTGGTGCGCCGACTTCGCCGCGGCGATGGACGACGACCTCGGCACCCCGGCAGCGCTGGCAGCGATCCATACCACCGTGCATGAGGGCAACACCGCGCTGGACGCGGGCAACCACACGGCGGCGATGGCGGCTACCGGTTCGGTGCGGGCGATGGCCGGAGTGCTCGGCCTGGACCCGCTGGCCGACCAGTGGCGCTCGACGTCGGGAGTGGATGCCAGGTCGGTGGCGCTGACGGTCCTGGTGGACCGGTTGCTCGCCGAGCGCGCCGAGGCTCGGGCCCGTCGTGACTACACTACGGCCGACGCGGTGCGCGATCAGCTGCTCGCTGCCGGGATCGCCGTCGAGGACACCCCCGATGGCCCGGTGTGGACGGTCAAGGGGAGCTGAGATCATGGCGGGCAATTCCCAGCGCCGGGGAGCGATGCGCAAGCCGGGCACCAAAAAGGGCGCCGTCGTGGGCTCCGGCGGGCAGAAGGAGAAGGGCTTGCGTGGCCGCGGCGCCACGCCGCCCGCCGAGCTGCGAACCGGCCATCCAGCCCAACGCTCAGGCCGCCCTGTCCAGAATCGATCAACGCAGGGTCAATCCGCCCAGCGGGGAGCTGGTACTGGCAACCAGGCCGCCCGGGCCCGCCGTCGAACCGGTACCGAGCCGGGAGAGACCGTGCTCGGTCGCAACCCGGTATTGGAATGCCTGCGTGCCGGGGTACCCGCCACCGCGCTGCATGTCGCCGTCGGGGTGGACACCGATGATCGAATCAGCGAGTCAGTACGGCTGGCCGCCGACGCCGGTCTGTCCATTCTCGAGGTGCCCAGAGCCGATCTCGACCGGCTGGCCGGGGGTGCGCTGCATCAGGGAGTGGCGCTGCAGGTGCTGCCGTATGAGTACGCCCTTCCTGAAGACGTGTTGGCCGCCGCGCTGGACTCAGCGACGCCACCGCTGCTCGTCGCGTTGGACGGCGTGACCGACCCGCGCAACTTGGGAGCTGTGGTCCGCTCGGCCGCCGCATTCGGCGCGCATGGATTGCTGGTGCCACAGCGGCGCTCGGCGGGGATGACCGCCGTGGCGTGGCGCACCTCGGCTGGAGCCGCTGCACGTCTGCAGGTCTCCCGAGCCACCAATCTGGTGCGCACCCTCAAGGACTGCGCCGCCTCCGGCCTGATGGTGGTGGGACTCGACGCCGGTGGCTCGATGTCACTGGACTCGTTTCCATGGGCCACCGGACCCCTGGTGCTGGTACTGGGGTCAGAGGGCCGAGGACTGTCTCGCCTGGTCCGCGAGACGTGCGACGCTGCAGTCTCGATACCCATGGCAGGGCCGGTCGAGTCGCTCAACGCGTCGGTCGCCGCCGGGGTCGTGCTCGCGGAGGTCGCGCGCCTACGTCGCGCCGGCTGACCACTGATCGCCCTTTCGACGCGGTTCGCCTTCGCGACTGCTCTTCGCTTCCCGAACTCAACAGCAGAGCTGTGCCGCCCTGCTCCAACAGCTCTGTTGTTGAGTTCGGGAGGCATAACGTGGCGAAACGGGCCGTTACGGCATGCCGCGTGTTCGCATCACCGGCATTGTGTGTATCTTGTCGCGATCAGCGTTCACAACGCGGCAGTTTCGTCTACGCCGCGTTCCTGTCGACAAGGAGAATCCGTACCCGTGGCTCAGAAGACCATCGTCACCCTCATCGATGACCTCACTGGGGAAGAAGCTGAGGACATTACGACAGTCGAGTTCGCGCTCGAGGGCATCAGCTACGAGATCGACCTGGCGGACGACAACGCAGCCAAGCTGCGTGATAACTTGGCTCGTTACGTCGCTGCTGCCCGTAAGACCAGTGCACGGCGCCCAGGCACTCGTGGCACCGACCGTTCGGGTGGGCGTACGGCTGGCAACGGGAGCGTCGCAAGAAGCGGCTACAACCGCGACACGCTCAAGGCCATCCGTGAGTGGGCCAAGCAGAATGGTCACAATGTCAGTGACCGTGGCCGGTTGCCGCTCAACGTCGTCCAAGCTTGGGAAGCGAAGCATCAGGGAACGACGAACAGCGGCAAGGTTCCCGCGTTCTCAGGCTAGAGACTGCTTCCGTCGACAGCGCGTGACCTGCGGGAACGTTCCCACGCGCTCGGCGGTGCAGCTGCTCGTGGCTGCAAAAAGGTTCCGGGTACCGCTGCGGGATGTGCACCATACTTCGGCTCGATTGTCAGTGTTGGGGGAGTAGCGGCGTGCGCCGGGGCCGTTGGTATGAGTCGCTCTCGTCACCTGCGCTGGAGCATAAGCCGGTGCAGGGCGGCGGAACGGAGGAACTGTGCAAGCTGGGGGGCCAGCTTGGCTGACGATCACTATCGCGGCCATCTCCCTGATCGGAATCGTGGTGACGGCTGTGGTTGGTCCAGTTATCGTGGAGCGCATCAAATCAGGTCGATCCACTTTCGTACCGCCGACGCCCATGGTGATCGCGCAACAGGCCAGCGATGCGGTGACACTCATCCAGTCCGCGATTGCCGACCTGCAGGCTCGAGTCGGACGGCTTGAGGTGCTCCAGATGAGAGAATCCCATGACCAGCGTGGATGATCTCACTCAGGGATTGGACCAACTGCGGGACTCAATCGCGCAAACCGCCCGAGCCGCCCCGCAGGTCGCTCGGCAGGAAATCAAGCGCGAAGGACGGGCTTACTTTCGGGGCGCGGTGGTGGCCTCGGTGATCACGTCCTTGCTTATTGGCGTTCCGTTGTTGCTGCTGAACCGCCGCATCGCCGAGAACACCGCTGAGGACCGGGTACGCGCCGCGCAGTTCCGGGCCGCGTCGCAGGATATTCAGCGGCTCGCGCAGGGTGCCTACGACCTCGGGGTGGTGGCAAACGCCGAACTTTCTCGCCGCGGCCTGGCGACGGTATCGATTCCCGCACCGGGGACCGCGCCGGATTCAGAGGTCCTCAGCGCAGCGTCCACGGCTCAGGTCGCGGCTCAGATCGCCAGGGAGTCCATCGCGGTCCCCACCCCCGCGCAAGTCCAGGCGGAGGTCGCGGCGCAGCTGGCTAAGCTGCCTCCGCCGCCCACCGGACCGACACCGCAACAACTTGATGAAGCCGTGCAGGCATACCTGACGGCGAACGCCGAAGCGTTGCGCGGACCGCAGGGCGACCAGGGAGAGCCGGGTGAGTCCCCGCCGTGCCTGGCCGAGCTCACCCAATGTCAGGGCGTTCGGGGAGAGCAGGGTCTGCGGGGAGACCCGCCGGTGGGCTGGACTGTCGCCGAGGCCGACGGATCGATCACCACATGCGGACGCATCGAGGGCTTCGATTCGGCGGCGCCGCGCTATCAATGCTCCCACGGCGCGCCGCCCTCCCCGGCCACCGCGACGACCACGACGCCACCACCGCCAAGCGATGAAGGCCTGCTGCCGATACCCGTGGGATGAAAAACCTCAGGTATCGCGATTCGGCTCCGAATGCCGCTGGCAAGAGTCGTCGATACCACGATTCGGCTCCGGATAGCGCTGCGGGATGCGACCGACTGGCCACGGGCAACGAACCGTTGCATGCTCGTCGGCCACTCGAGCAGTCTGGTGGGCAGGGTTGCAGGACCTGACCTTTCCCTGCCCACCGGGCTTCACACTCCCAGCCTCATCAGTCGGCGGAGCGACGATGGTGCGCTGAATGTCACCCCCAGCAGTCGTTGCGGTGTCCAGCAGTGGCGAACCTCAGCTGTTGACGGTAGACAGACTCGCGGTGGGCGAGAGCGAGCTTGCCGGTCCGACACGGGGATCTGCTGGAGGTTGGCGTGCACATCTGGCCCGGCTCGCCCTACCCGCTGGGCGCCACTTACGACGGTGGCGGCACGAACTTCGCGATCTTCTCCGAGGTGGCGGAGCGGATCGAACTGTGCCTGTTCGACGACAACGACGCCGAAACACGGTTGCGGCTACCGGAACGTGACGGCATGGTGTGGCACGGCTACCTGCCTCGCATCGGTCCTGGTCAGCGCTATGGCTACCGGGTGCACGGGCCCTATGAGCTGGCTGCCGGGCTGCGGTGCAACCCGCACAAGCTGCTGCTGGACCCCTACGCCAAGGCGATCGACGGGCGCATCCAGTGGGACGAGTCGCTGTTCTCCTACCAGTTCGGTCGGCCCAAGTCGGTCAACAACGCCGACTCGGCCGCGCACGCCATGAAATCGGTGGTGATCAACCCGTTCTTCGATTGGGACAACGACCGGCCGTTGCACATTCCCTATCACCAGACAGTGATCTACGAGGCGCATGTCAAGGGCATGACGATGCGTCATCCCCAGGTCCCTGACGACGTCCGGGGCAGCTACGCCGGCCTGGCCCATCCCGCGATGATCTCGCATTTCCAGCAGCTCGGAGTGACCGCCGTCGAACTCATGCCGGTGCACCAGTTCGTGCACGACTCCACCCTTGCGGAGCGCGGCCTGCGCAACTACTGGGGCTACAACACGATTGGCTTCTTCGCCCCACACAATGACTACGCCTGCTTCGGAACCCGGGGCGCGCAGGTGCAGGAGTTCAAGACCATGGTCAGAACGCTGCACCGGGCCGGTATCGAGGTTATCCTCGACGTGGTCTACAACCACACCGCCGAGGGCAATCACCTCGGGCCCACGCTGTCTTTCCGGGGCATCGACAACGCCGCCTACTACCGGCTCGTCGATGGTGATCTTGAGCACTACTACGACACCACCGGCACTGGCAACAGCCTCAACGTGCGCAATCATGAGTCACTGCGATTGATCATGGACTCGCTGCGGTACTGGATCACGGACATGCACGTCGACGGGTTCCGGTTCGACCTTGCGGCGACGCTGGCCCGTGAGTTCCACGAGGTGGACCGGCTCTCGGCGTTCTTCGATCTGGTCAACCAGGATCCAGTGGTCAGTCAAGTGAAGCTGATCGCCGAGCCGTGGGACGTTGGCGAGGGTGGCTACCAGGTAGGAGGTTTCCCGCCGCTGTGGACGGAATGGAACGGCAAGTACCGCGACACCGTGCGCGACTTCTGGCGCGGGGAGCCGGCCAGCCTCGGGGAGTTCGCGTCCCGGTTCACCGGCTCATCGGACCTCTATGAGGCAGATGGCCGCCGACCCTACGCGTCGATCAACTTCGTGACCGCGCACGACGGGTTCACCCTCACAGACCTGGTCTCCTACAACGACAAGCACAACGAGGCCAACGGGGAGGACAACCGGGACGGCGAGAGCCATAACCGGTCGTGGAACCACGGGGTGGAGGGCCCGACCGAGGACGGTGCCGTGATTGCGCTGCGGGAACGCCAGAAGCGCAACCTGCTGGCCACCCTCATGCTGTCCCAGGGAGTACCCCTGATCGCGCATGGTGACGAGCTGGGACGCAGTCAGGACGGCAACAATAACGTCTACTGCCAGGACAACGAAATCAGCTGGATCGACTGGAAGGACGCCCGCGTACACGAGGTGATGACCGATTTCACCGGGCAGCTCGCCAGACTGCGCGCTGCGCACCCGGTGTTCCGCCGCCGCCGATTCTTCCAGGGCCGTCCAATCCGGGGCTCCAACATCGAGGACATCGCATGGCTGCGCCCGGATGGCCAGCACATGAGCAACGAGGACTGGAACGTCGGCTCCGCGAAGGCGATCGCGATCTTTCTCAACGGTCAGGGCATCCCCGAGCGGGACGCCCTGGGTGAGCGGATCACCGACGACTCATTCCTGTTATTGATTAACGCCCATCACCAGTCGATCATTTTTACCTTGCCCGACCAGACCTACGGCCGGATCTGGGACGTCGTGGTCGACACCGCCGACCCACTGCTCGCTAAGGTCCGGCGCAGGCAGAGCCACACCAAGCCCGGCGGCCGGTTGCGCGTCGCGGCACGCGCGCTGCTCGTCCTGCGCTGCCGCCTGAGACATCCAATACAATGATCATGTAGAGGAGAACGCGAGCTGAAACTGTCGGTGCGGCGCCATACCGTGGTCATATGAAGCAACCGAACAGCACTGTCAGCCTCAACATCGACTGGAACCGCGAGCTCCTCGATCAGCTGGACTGGCACTGGCAGCACCACCTGCGCCCGCGCTTGAATGGCCTCACCGACGACGAGTACTTCTGGGAGCCCGCTGAGGGCTGCTGGAACGTGCACCCGCGTGGCGCTTCCACCGCGCCGATCCAGGCGGGCAGCGGTGCGTTCACCATCGACTTTGCCTTCCCTGAGCCCGACCCCCCACCGATGACCACGATCGCCTGGCGGCTGGGTCACGTCATTGTCGGCGTCCTCGGCATGCGCGCCAGCAACCACTTCGGCAACCGCTCGATCGACTACCAGACCTTCGACTACGCCGGCACCGCTGCCGACGCGCTGCGCCAGCTCGACGAGGTCTACGCCGCATGGACCGGCGGTGTACGCGCGCTGGGCGCCGATGGCCTGGCGCGTCCGTGCGGCCCGGACGAGGGACCCTTCGCCGACCTCCCGATGGCGGCCCTGGTGCTGCACATCAGCCGCGAAACCATCCACCACGGTGCCGAAATCACGCTGCTGCGGGATCTGTACCGGCACCAGACCGTCACCACGTCACGGGGAGCTCCACCAGGCCACCGGTGAGCACCTCGTCACGTCCCCGCAGTGACTCGACCGGTACCGCTAGGCGCATCGTCGGAAACCGGTCCAGCACGGCCGGGAACAGCGTCTGCAGCTCGATCCGGGCCAGCGGGGCGCCGACGCAGAAGCGCGGGCCGTGACCGAAGGTCAGATGCGGATTGGGGGTGCGGTGCACGTCGAACCGGTCCGGCTCGGGAAAGAGTTGCTCGTTGAGATTGGCCTGGCGCAGCCCGAGCATGACCAGTTCACCGGTCTGGATGGTGACGCCGCCGAAAGTGAAGTCGGTATTGGCATAGCGGGGCAATCCTGCGACCTGTTCATTGGCACCGGACGTGCGCATGGGCAACCACGAGCGGAGGATCTCCTCGACCGTCGGTTCGATGAGTGTCGGATCGTGGCGCAGCGCATCCGCTTGATCGGGGTGAACGAGTAGCAGGGTCACCCCTCGGTCGATCGCGGTCACTGTGGTCTCGTGGCCGGCGAACAGCAGCCCAGCGCTGAGCATCGCGATACCGTCGACGGTCAACTCAGGGTCGGCGGCAGCAGCAGCGACCAGATCGGAGATCACGTCATCGCCCGGCTCGGTTCGTTTGCGATTCACCAGCGTGCGCATGTACTGCCACAGTTGCATGAGCCCGGCCTGTGAGCGCGCGGCGTCGGTCAGGTGCGCGGCGTCATCGGACCAGCGGCGGAAGTCCTCCCGGTCGGCATAAGGCACGCCGAGCAGCTCACAGATGACCAGTGCCGGAAGCGGAAAGGACACCGCCTCATGGAAATCGACCGGCTGGGTCTGGTTCGCCATGGCCTCGAGCAAGTCGGCAATTATCGCCGTCACCCGTGGCCGCAGCCGCGCCATCCGCCGCGCCGAGAACGCCGGCGCAAGCAGGCGACGGGTTCGCGCGTGCTCGGCGGCCTCGGTCGATGGGTGACCCATCGGTCCGCCGAAGATCGCTGATTGGGAGATGCGGGCCGCTCGCTCCGGGTCGGCATGTGAGCGGCCCAGGCGGGGATCCGACAGCAGGGCCTTCACATCGTCGTATCCCGTGACCAGCCAGGCCGGATCTCCAGCTGGCGTGGTCATCCGTCGGATCGCCGTGTTCCCCATCTCGCCTCCGTGATCCGTCGCATACGACGCGTCTTGTGCAACGTAGCATTGGGCGCAATACACTTGCTCTCCTCATGACCGTCACCGAGCGCGACCTTCGCAGCCAGGCGCAGGAGATCGTGGCGCATATCCGGGCGCTGCGTCGTAACCTGCTTTGCGCCAGCGCTGACGACATCGCGCGCAGCGGACTGACCGGCCCGCAGGTGAGCGTCATGGCCCACCTCGTGATGAATGGTTCGGCCACGGTCACCGAGCTAGGTCGGGAGCTGGGCACTGGTCACAGCACGATCTCCGGGATCGTTGACCGGCTGCAGGCGCGCGGCCTCGTCCAGCGGGTCCAAGACAATGCCGACCGCCGCTACACGCGCATTTCGGTCACCGAGAAAGTGGACCGGTACGTCGCGGAGATGGAAGTTGGAGCGTTAGGCCGGCTGGCAACCGCGTTGGGCAGCGCCACGAGCGAGCAACGCCGCACGATTTCTGAGGGACTTGCCCTGCTGCGCCAACTGCTGAGCTGAGGGTGAGCCAGACGCCCCGGTCCACGAGGGGAGCACCGTAGGCGCGGTTGTGCTGGGCTAGGCTGCGCCGCCGCCATGTCCTTCGCCAGCCCAGTGTTCCTGTGGTACTTCATGCCGGCCGTGCTTGCGACCGTGCTGATCGCGCCCCGGGGCTGGCGCAATGGTGTGGTGGCAACTGCCAGCCTGGCGTTTTACGCGGTCGCGGCGGGCCCGACGACGCTGTTGCTGCTGGGCTGCATGGTCGCCAACTATCTGATGGGCCCGGCGCTGGAACCCGACGACTGGGACCTCGAGCCCCAACGCCGACACCGCTGGCTGTGTGGCGTCGTCGCTTTCAATGTCGCGGTGCTGGTGGTGTGGAAGTACGCCGGTTTCGCCAGCGCGCAGGCCGCCGGGCTGGCATCGTTCACCGGACTCGATCTGCCGGTCGTCGAGCTGGCGCTACCGATCGGGATCTCTTTCTACACCTTCCACCACATCTCCTATGTGGTCGACGTCTACCGCGGTGAACGCCGAGCGTTGCGCGATCCGCTCTCGTTCGCCGCCTACATCACGATGTTCCCCCAGCTTGTCGCGGGACCGATCGTGCGCTACCGGGAAATCGCTGACCAGCTCGGGCAGTCGCGCAATCACCGGCTGGACGACATCGCCGCTGGGTTCCCGCGGTTCGCCCTCGGCCTGACCAAGAAGGTCGTGATAGCGGACTCGCTGGCGCCTGTAGTGGACGCCTGCTTCAACACTCCGGCCGACCAGATGACCACCTCGATCGCCTGGCTGGGAGCGATCGGCTACACCTTGCAGCTGTACTACGACTTTTCCGGATATTCAGATATGGCGATCGGGCTGGGGAGAATGCTTGGGTTCACGCTGCCAGAGAATTTTGCCCGCCCGTACTCGGCGGCGAGTATTACTGAGTTCTGGCGGCGCTGGCACATGTCGCTGTCCCGCTGGTTCCGCGACTACGTGTATATCCCGCTCGGCGGCAACCGGCGCGGACGTCGGGCCACCTATTGGAACTTGTGGATCGTGTTCGCGCTCGCCGGACTGTGGCACGGCGCGAACTGGACTTTCCTGATCTGGGGCCTGTACCACGGCACGGTGCTGGTGATCGAGCGCCGCCGCGGGTGGGGCGTCGCGGCAGCCGGGCCCGGGCAGCGGTTGGCGCGCCGGGCGCTGACCCTGCTCATCGTGGTCTTCGGCTGGGTACTGTTCCGATCACCGAATCTCGGCACCGCACTGGTGTTCGTGCAGCATATGGTGATCCTCGATCCCGGCGGGCTGACCGACGTCGTGGACGCCTCCTTGACCAACCAGCGGCTGGCGATCCTGCTGCTGGCTGCCCTGGCGTTCCTGCTGCCCGCCCGACCGGTCACTGGCCCGTATCTGGAATCGGTGCGGTCCCGGCCGGCCACAGTGCTACGAGTGGGCGTGATGACCGTCGGACTCTTCTACTCCGCGCTGCTCCTCGCTACCGGCACCTTCAGTCCCTTCCTCTACTACCGGTTCTGACTGGGTTTGCTCGTCTGCGTCGGCAGTTGGCCGGGGGGGTTTGGTCCTGTCGAGCGGGTCGGGCTTGCGAGCTTGC
>DASQVB010000336.1:0-5359 GCA_035640975.1 Pseudonocardiaceae bacterium | reverse complement strand
CAGTGGCCTCCGCCGCCGTGCCACCCGGCCGGTAGGACTGCGCGCCATACACCCACACCCGCTGACCAATCCTGTTCTTATCGACGTCAAGCCCGATGGCGTCGATCACGCCGGCACCGTCGCTGTGTGGCACAACGTGCGGGTAGGGCATGGTCGAGCCCAGCCATCCTTGCCGCTTCTTCACATCGCCCGGGTTCACCCCGGAGAACTGCAGGCGGACCCTGACCTCACCAGCCGCAGGTTCGGGAAGCGGCGGCAGTTCCCCGACTTGAAGCACGTCGGTGGCCGGCCCCTGCCGCTCGTACCAGGCTGCCCGCATCGAATCTCCTCGGCACCAGTCATCGAATACTGTCGCAGAATCGCCGATGGGTCGGGATGGAGTGAGTATGGAGATCGGATACACCCTGATGACCGAGCAGTCCGGGCCGACCGATTTGGTTCGGTATGCGGTGGCTGCAGAGCAGGCTGGGTTCGCCTTCGAGGTATGTAGCGACCATTACTTCCCGTGGCTAGATGTCCAGGGTCATGCGCCGTATGCCTGGAGCGTGCTCGGCGCCGTGGCGCATGCCACTGAACGAGTGGAACTCATGACCTTCGTGACGTGCCCGACCTTCCGGTATCACCCGGCGGTCGTGGCTCAGCAGGCCGCCACGATGGGATTGCTTTCCGACAACCGGTTCACCCTGGGCCTGGGGTCGGGGGAGAACCTCAACGAACACGTGGTGGGGCTCGGTTGGCCGTCGATCAATGTGCGTCACGACAGGCTTGTCGAGGCACTGGAGATCATCAATGCGTTGTTCGAAGGCGGTTACGTCACCCGGCGCGGCCAGCATTACCAGGTCGATTCGGCGAAGCTGTGGGACTTGCCTACACAGCGGGTGCCGATCGCGGTCGCGGTATCGGGCAGCCGATCCTGCGAGGTGTTCGCGCCGCTGGCCGACCACATGATCGCCGTCGAACCGGAGGCGGAGTTGGGCAGCAAGTGGGACGCCGCGCGGTCTGGCAAGGGTTCCAGCCGTCGGATAGGCCAGTTGCCGATCTGCTTCGACACCGCCCGCGATGCTGCGATCGCGAGGGCGCACGAACAGTTCCGTTGGTTCGCTGGCGGATGGAAGGTCAACGCCGAGCTGCCTTCCACTGCCGGATTCGCCGCCGCCACTCAATTCCTGCGCTCCGAGGACATCGCCAAGAACATTTCCTGCGGGCCTGACGTCTCCGCCCACGTGGCAGCGGCGCGTCCATTCGCCGAGGCCGGGTTCACAGATCTCGCATTGGTGCAAATCGGTGGGTCACCACAGCACCAGGAGCCGTTCCTCGACTACGCCCGGAACGAGTTGTTACCGGCGCTGCGTACTGAGTTCGGCGTGGACTGAAGCAAGGTGCGAGTCAGGACGACTCGAAGGTGAACACGGCCTGCAGAACATGCTTGCGGCGGGTGTCCAGGTCGGCGAGCAGCGCGGGAGCTTCAGCCAGGGGTAGCACGTCGGTCACCAGATGTTTGCGGATGGCGGGGCCGTCGGTGCGCAGCAGGTCCAGTGTCTCGGCGGAAAGCCGCTCCCGATCCCAATAGTGCGCAAGTCCGCGGGGTACCCGGCCGATCTGCGCGCTGCGCAGGGTGAGGCCGTTGTGGTGAAACTCCTCGCCCAGCCGCAAGGCGTCCGCGCCCGACTGGTGGAATGCGAGATCGATCACGGTGCCTTGCGGGCGTAGCAGGCGCAGCGCGAGCCCGAGGGTGGCGGCCTGCCCGCGGCACTGGAACACGACGTCGGCGCCACGGTCGGCGGGTCCATGGCGCCAGCGTGCCTTGAGGGTTGGTGCCGGGTCGGCCGAGTCCGGGTCCGCGGTCTCGAAGCCCAGCGCGGCGGCGGCGGCGCGGCGTTGTTCGGTCGGGTCGATCACCACCACGCAGGCTGCCCCGTGCCGCCGCGCGAACATCGCGGTCAGCAGCCCGACGACACCGGCTCCGGTGACCACGATGTGCCGGCCGAGCACTCCGTCGCCTAGCGAGCGCACGTCCGTGCCGTGTAACTCAGCGGCGGCGTGAAGCAGACCGTTGGCGCAGATCGGACCCATGTGCGCGACGTAGATACCGAGCAGCGGATCGACATCGTCGGGTAATGGCAAGACCCGGTCCACCAACGGATTTCCCAGATACCGGCTGCGATGCCCGTAAGTCATGGCAACCAGCGCCCCACTGGGAATTACCGGGGTGCGGCTGTCACCGACCCGCGCTACCTCCATGTAGCCCAGCTGGGTCACCGGATAAGACAGTCCCGGCTGCTCCGCGCGGAACAACCCCAACTCCGCATCCCACCGTCCAGCCAGGAAGGGATTGCTGCCGCGCAGGAAGCTCAGCTCCGTCCCCGCGGACAGGCCGCTGTAGACGGTGCGGGCCTCGAATTCGCCGTCGGTGGGCCCCTCGGACGGCAGTCCCTCGTGAACCGCGACAACCCCAGGCCGTTCGATGACCAGCATCCGCTCAGCCGACACCGTGCTCACCTCCCAGCTGGACGGATTGGCCTGTCGCGGCTGACGTGGCCACCGCACACGCCAGCCGGTGAGTGCGCAATGCATCCTGGTAAGGAGCCCGTACGTCATCGGCCACACCGAGGACGGCTTCCACGAACGCGAGGTCGGCCGCCGTCTTGGCGTCCTCGGGCAGCACGGCAGTGGTGCGCGGCGTGTTGCCATCAGTACTGCTACGGACCTGCAGCTCGGTCTCGGTGATCGACAGTGCCGACCCGTCGGCGTACACCTCGATACCCGCGCGGTGCTTCCAACTCAACCGGCAGCTTGCCGCCAGCGTCCCCACCGCGCCGCCGCAGAAACGCAGCAGGGCGACGGTGACACCGTCGATGTCCGCGCCGGGTTCGTCCGGTGGTACGCCGTCAGCGAGCGCCGACACCTCCGTCACCTCGCCGACGAGGAGTCGGGCAAGGTCGAGAACGTGCACGGCCTGCTCCACGATCTGCCCACCGGAGCGGGATCGCTGTGACCACCACCCCACCGGTGGTACCCGATCCAGCCAGCTGCCGATGACCAGCCGGCGCGGCCGGTCAGCGAGCAGCCGCTGAGCCTGCTCAACCGCAGCCGAATAACGCCAGTGATGCCCAGTGGCGGTGACCACACCGGCTTGAGCGACCGCGCGGGCCACTCGCTCGGCGACTGCGCAGTCGATCCCGAGCGGTTTTTCGACGAACAGCGCCATCCCGGCGTTAGCCACGGCCTCTTCCACAGCGCCGTGCGCGAAGGGTGGTACGCAGACGTAGACGGCGTCCAGCCCGGCGTTGAGCAGGCCGTCCAAGTCGGGCGCCGCGCGCACGCCGTGGTACTCGGCGAACCGCGCGGCACGCACGGGGTCGACGTCGGTGACCGCAACCAGGTGTGCCTGCGGGATCAGCGCCAGCGTCTGGGCATGGCGGGTGGCCACCCCGCCCGCTCCCACGAACCCGATCCGGCACCCGGCCACCATGACCTCCTTTCCGATTGGTGCCCAGGTTTTGACCGATCTGGGCATTACTAGGTCACTATTAGGTCACGATTGTACTGTCCTCTATTCTTGGGAGGTGAAGGATGGCGACCTGTCCGGACAGCCAAGGTGGTTCTTCGGCGGTCTCGGGGTGGCCGTTCGGTACCGGCTTGGACGCCGGGCCCGACGTGCGCAGCTGGCTGGTCCGGCGCAGTAGCCACGCAAATCAGTGGACCGCCGGCGAGTTGCTGACCATGAAGGCAGCAACGTTGGTCAGCGTGGTGATTCCAGCTCGAGACGAGCAGGACACGGTGGGGGACATCATCACCACCATCCGCGAGGAACTGGTGGAACGAGTGCCGCTGGTGGATGAGATCCTCGTGGTCGACTCCAGATCCTCCGATCGCACCGCCGAGGTGGCAGCAGCGTCAGGCGCCCGGGTCGTCGCGCAAGATGACGTCTTGCCTTGGCTACCTCCTCTCGATGGCAAGGGCGACGCCCTGTGGAAAGGGCTTGCCGCAAGCAGCGGTGACCTCGTCGTGTTCGTCGATGCCGACCTGCATGGGTTCTCGGCCGACTTCGTGACCGGACTGCTTGGGCCGCTGCTCACCGATCCGACTCTGGCCTATGTCAAAGGCTTCTACTACCGGCCCTTCAACCATCCGGCGCATACCGTGCCGGATGGCGGGGGACGAGTCACAGAGTTGGTCGCTCGTCCACTGTTGAACATGTATTGGCCCCAGCTAGCCGGTTTCGTACAACCGCTAGCCGGTGAGTACGCCGGGCGGCGAGACATTCTCGAACAAGTTCCCTTCGTCACCGGATACGGCACGGAGCTGGGATTGCTGATCGACCTGCTCGAGCTGGTCGGGCTGGACGCGATGGCCCAGGTTGATCTGGGTTACCGGCTCCACACCCACCAGGACAACGAGGCGCTCGGTAGAATGGCGGGTCAGATCATGCTCACTGCATTCGCCCGTCTACAGCGACAGGGCCGCCTCGTGATGGATGAACCTCCTTCGAGCGTGCTTGCTCAGTTCCGCCGGGGAGACAGCGAATGCGGCATCCATCGAGAACTTGTTGTCACTGACATCGCGGTGCAAGAGCGACCACCACTTGCCGTTGAGCACGTCGCTGATGAGCTCGTTGGCCAGGAGTGCAGCGGCGACACCGGGATCCTCACGTGACGCTGCGCGTGCTGATCAACGCGGGTCCGTGGCTGCCGGTGCCGCCACCCAGCTACGGCGGCATCGAGAACGTGCTGGCGACGCTGATCCCGGAGCTGCGGCGCCGGGGCGTGCACGTGGTGCTCGCCACCATCGGTGCGAGCACCCTCCCGGTCGATGAACGCCTCGTCAGCTATGACCAGCCGCAGTTCAGGCATCTGCAACAGCCATATAACCGGGCGATGGGCATCGCACACGGGCACCTCCAGGAGGTGGTACGTGAGCTGCGCAGACGCACCGACATCGATGTGGTGCACGACCACGTCGAGGTGGTCGGAGCGGCCGTCCTCGCCGCGATGGGCGCCGCGGTGCCGCCGGTGCTGCACACCCTGCACTGGGATCTAGGCAAACACCCCCAGTTCTACGGCAACTTCAACGGCGGCGGGACGCTGCTGGTGAACGGCGTTTCCGCGGCCCAGCTCGCGGCTGCACCCGAGGCGTTGCGCGCACACAGCCTCGGGCACGCCCACCTGGCGACACCGCTGGCGCAGGGAGCGGATCGAAGGACGGCACCAGTCAAAAGGGACCACTTCGTCACCCTCGGCCGCATCACGCCGGGCAAGGGCCAGCACATCATCGCCCGGCTGGCCCAACAGTTGAAGGTGCCGCTGGTGCTGGCCGGCCCCATCGGTCCCTACCACGACGCGGACGAACTGGCTGCCGG
>DASQVB010000335.1:0-6846 GCA_035640975.1 Pseudonocardiaceae bacterium | reverse complement strand
CTCGAGGTGAGAGCGGTCGCAGTCTGGACTCCGGGATGTAAGTACCCCCCGGGGGTATTGCAAGGTGGAAGCGAATATACCCCCCTTGGGTATTCCCGGCAAGAGTCGCTACCCTCAAACCTGTGCCGTCGGACGACTCCGGTGCCATGGATGCCGGGCTGACCGGTGCCTCCTTGTAGGGGCCTGCGGTCGCGAAGAATGGTTTCGGCCAACCGAGCGGTGACTGCCGCAGCTCGATGGGCGGGGGTTGAGAAGGTGAGTCGATACCAGCAGGTGATCGCCGCAGCGGTTCGCCGCCGCGGCGGCCCGCTGATCCTGCTCAGCCTTCTGGTTGCCGTGGGCGTCACCGGGATGCACCAGCTGTCGGACGGCCACACGCTGGTTACCGCTACTGCACCGGCTGACCACCACGGGCATGCCGAACTGCCCAGCACTGCGCTGCACGATCATCCCGAGACTGATGCTGACGAACTCACCGCAGCGCCGCAGCTGGGTGTGACGACGGGATGGGTGCTCAAGGCGCCTGGGGACACCTGCCCCGACTGCAACTGGCACGCCATGGCCGAGGCCTGCCTGCTTACTTTCGGGCTGATCACCACGCTGACCATGGCCCGGCCGTTGACCAGTCGGCTGGTTTCCACTGTCCCCCGGCCCCTGGCATCCCGGCAACCATGCACGCCGGATCATCAAGTTCGTGAAGCGATGTCACTGAGTGAGCTGTCGATCAGGCGGACCTGACCGTCTTCGGGCCCGACCGCGGCGGCACCAGCTCAGCCGGCCCATGCCAGCCGGTTCACTACCTCAGACATCACAGGAGACGTTCGATGACATCTATCCACAACTGCCGCAGGCTCCGCATCGGGCTGCTTGCTGCAGCTCTCGCCCTTCTCGCCGTTCTCGGCGGCTGCTCCGACGGCGCCGGCGGTTCCGCCGACCCGTCCTCTGCCGGAGCCCAGACCTTCAACAAGGCCGACGTCAAATTCGCGCAGACGATGATCCCGCACCACGAACAAGCGATCGAGATGAGCGACATCGTCCTGGCCAAATCAGGCGTTGACCCCGAAGTCACCAAGCTGGCCCAACAGATCAAAGAGGCCCAAGGGCCACAGTTGACCACGATGACTGGGCTCCTGACCGCCTGGAACCAGCCCTTGATTCCCGACCATGGGGCGGAAGCTGACGAGCACCATTGGGCCGCCGAAGGAATGCTGACGCCCGAAAGGATGCAAGAGCTCTCCGCCGCCGACGGTCCTGCCGGTCAGCAGCTGTTCCTGGAAGGCATGATCGAGCACCACAAGGGCGCCCTCACCATGGTTCAAGACGAGCTCGACAACGGTGAGAACCCCGACACCCTCAAGCTCGCCCAGGCGATCAAGGACGGCCAGACCGCCGAGATCACGACGATGGAGAGCCTGCTCGCCGGGCTCTGACTGATCGTCCGGACGCTGCCGGGTGAGTACATCACCCGGCAGAGGCATTCAAGGACGTCGTGGATGGCTGGCTGGCTGCGCCTCCGCGTAACCCGATGCTGGCCGAGTGTTCATCTGCCGGCTCTCGGTCCCGGGTAGTTCCTTGCCAAGGATGAGGACTGCGAGGGGTTGGCTCTCGCCGACCGAAGGGACGACTTCATGATCCACGACCACGGCCACGGACCTCACGACCACTCCCACGGGGAGCACGACCATACCCACAGCGAGCCGCTGGATCCGGCCCTGGACATGTCGGTCGAGGACGGCGACCTGAGCCCCGGCCAGCTGAACCGGCGCGGATTCCTGCGGAACGCCGGACTGCTGGGCGCCGGTGCCACGGCGACCGTTCTCGGCGCTGGTGGCGCCGCCGACGCGGCGGCGGCTTCGAGCGACCGCCGGTCGCGGCGCGGTGGGTACCTGTGGCTGGCGGGCGATCACCACATCCACACCCAGTTCTCGCCGGATGGCCTCTACCGGGTGATCGACCATGCGCAGCATGCCCATGCCTTCGGCCTGGACTGGATGGTCATCACTGACCACGGCTCCATCCAGCACGCCCGGATAGGCGTGGAGCGGGTCAATCCGGAGATCGTCGCCGCGCGCCGGGAGATCGAGGACCTTCTGGTCTTCCAGGGCCTGGAATGGAACATCCCGGCCGCTGAGCACGGCACGGTGTTCGTGCACCCCGGCCGCAACGAGGTCGCGGTGTTGAAGCAGTTCGAGAACAGCTACGACGGGGCGGTCAGGGGCGCCACCGCGAACACGTCCGCGAACGAGACGCTGGCGGTGACCGGCCTGAAGTGGCTGGCGAGCGCCGTCGAGGGCCGCCGCGTCTCTGACGCACTCATGCTGGCCAACCACCCCTCTCGCAAGGGCATCGACTCTCCGCACGAGATCCGCGGCTGGCGGGACGCTGCGCCCCGGATCGCCATCGGCATGGAAGGCGCTCCCGGCCACCAGGCCGCCGCCATCCCCGAGCCCAGCGGACCGGGTTCGGGCCGCGGCTACTACGACAGCAGCCCCGATCCCGCGGCCAGCTTCCCGGGCTACCCGCTCGAGAGCTATCGCACCTTCGGCGGCTTCGACTGGATGACCGCCACCGTCGGCGGCCTGTGGGACAGCATGCTGGCCGAAGGTAAGCCCTGGTGGATCACCGCGAACTCCGACAGTCACGTGGTGTGGGCCGACACCGCGCAGCGGGGGCCCAACAGCAACTTCCAAGAGAATGGCTTCTACAACGACCCCGTCCATCAGACCGCACCGCTGCTGGACGCCGGCGACTTCTGGCCCGGCTTCTACAGCCGCACCCACGTCGGTGCCACCGGATTCGGCTACCGGCAGGTGATGGCCGGCTTGCGGGCCGGACGGGTCTGGGTCGACCACGGGTCGCTGCTCGAGGCCCTCGACGTCCGGCTCGTGGCGGGTGGGGACGAGGTTCCGCTCGGCGGCGTCCTCACCGTCCGCCGCGGCACTCCCGTCCGGCTTCGAATCCGCATCCGGCCCGCTCGTCTGCCCAACTGGTCGCAGTTCGTCCCGCGCCTGGCGAAGGTCGACGTCATCCGCGGCGCCGTTACCGGGCCGGTCCGCAACCGCGACTCCTTCACCGCTCCGGACACCCGGGTGGTCCGTTCCTACGACGTCAGCGGCAATACCGGCCTGATCATGCTGGACTACGCCCTGGGTCGCCTTGACCAGGGCTTCTACGTCCGGCTGCGCGGTTCGGACGGCAAGCAGCTCGCACCCGGGCTGAGAGGCGCCGGGGTCGATCCGGCCGGCCCAGCCCTCGACGTGGTCGGCAACGACGACCCCTGGGACGACCTGTGGTTCTACACCAACCCCATGTGGGTCCTGCCGTCGCGCTCATGACTCGTCCGGCACCGGCGGTGGCCAGCCCGGCGGGCTCGGACGTGGCTACCGCCGGCCTCGACGTGCTGACCGCACGCGAACGCCATGCCGACGAGCTGGCGTTCGCGTGTGCGGCGGCGCTGCAGAACCGAGGCGGGCACGGGGTCACGGTGACGACCCACCAGGCCGCCCTGAATGAGTATCAGCATGTCGGCCTGGTCGTCGAGGTCATCGGACTTAGCGAGGAAGTTGTCGCCGAGGCCCTGTCCGAAGTGGTCGAGGCGAGCGGCGAGGCCCATCACGGTCTGCTGGTCGGCCAGACATATTGCGGGACGATCGAGCTACGAGCCGTGATCAAGACGATGGTGGACACACACCGGTCCCGGACCAGCGGCCGGGTCGTCGTGTTCCCCGGCAGCACGACGATCACCGGTGCGACCACTGTGGCCCAGCTCCTGGCCTCGACCACGATCGACCGCATCCAGGTGCTCGGACACGTCCAGGCCGATCCGAGCACTCCCCTGCTCACCCGCGACTTCGTACGCCCCCGTTGGAGCGAGGGCGACCTCGTCCTGCACGTCCAGCCGGCGATCGGTGGCACTCTTGTGCCCTTCGAAACACCGAATCCCACTCCGTGCTGCGCGGACCATGCCTGACTGCTGCGGGCACTTCCGAGGGGTTGGGAGTCGCGCCGCTATTGCGGTGACCGGACCGGGATACGGCGGCGCCGTGCCAGCACCGCGGTGGCGAGCACGATCGCCAGGCCTGTTCCGGCTGCTGTGGCCAGTACCGGGTATCCCTCCTGGACAGTGCCCAGGACGACTCCGCCGAGCGCCCAGGCAATGGTCGCGACGTAGGGCAGCAGGCCGCGGGTGAACCAGGTGATGGCGACTGCGGTGGCTGCCGATCCGGCGAGAATGGTGACCTGCCCGGCGATGGCCGCCGGGGTGGTGACGGGGGCGCCGCTGCCGATGAGAGCACTGGTGAGGTTGAGCCACACCGCGACGCTGCTCCAGCCGGTGTAGAGGCCGAGGGTGCCCCACAGCAGCACCCGGCCGATCGGGCTCCAGGTTCGGATGGTCGCGCTCTGCTCCAGGGCGTAGGTGAGGGCGCGGAGCAAGGCGGCGAGCATGACGAGGAAGACAACCAGGGTCGTCCAGTTCGGTTCCAGCTCCGCGGCCGCGATCCAGACGGAGAAGCCGATGCAGGTGATCAGAAGTGGCCTGGTCAACCGATCCCGGACTTCGGGGTCGGGTCGCCGGTCGGAGTCAGCCCAGATCGCGTAGCCGATGCTCAGCGCGATGATCAGGCCCCAGATGGCGAAGGTCCCGCCCGGTGGCACGATCAGCGGTTCGCCGGTCCGGTCGGCGGTGGTGAACTCTCCGCCGAACTGCGATGCCAGAACCGAACTCACCGCTTGGCCGACGGCGGCGGCCACCAGGATGCGGCGCCATGGTCGGGTACCGGCCCGCACGGTGTCTGCCGGGATGCTTACTGCGCTCATGCCTTGATCTCCTTGTCTGTTCCGTTGAGCGATACGCCGCGTATCCGGGTTCTCTCGCGACGAGCGATGTGGGGTCGAGTGACCGGGTTCTGGCTGGTGTGGCCGTGGGTGTGGAGGGCGAGCTCGCACCTCACGGCTCCACGTCCGTGGCGATGTTGTGCAGCGGTGCGGTGGCGGGGGTCGAGTGGGCGAGGTCGGCGTTCACCACGAGCACGAGCTTGCCGCGTACTCTGCGGCTTTCGCTGCGTCGGTGGGCGATCTCGGCGTCGGACAGCGGGTAGGTGCGCTCGATGACGGGTCGTAGCTTTCCTGAGGCGATCCAGGTTCCAAGCGCTTCGAGATCGGTCCCGTCCGGTTCCACCAGGACGGACCTGATCCGCTTCCCGTCCCGGAATCGGGCCAGCCATGACGGCGAGAGTCGCCCGAGGATCGGGTTGACCGTGACGAAGACCCCGTCGGTCTTCAGGATTCGTCGAGCCTTCCGGAACGGCAGCACGTTGGCCCCGTCGAGGACGACGTCGTAACGAGCCCCGCCGTCGGTGATGTCGTCGCGGGTGTAGTCCAGCACTTCGTCGGCTCCGAGCTCCCGGGCAACCTCGGTGTTGCGTCCGCTGGTGACCGCGGTGACCGTTGCACCGATGGCCTGGGCGATCTGGACGGCGAACGTTCCCACTCCGCCGGAGGCGCCGTTGACCAGGAGATGGTCGCCCGCCGTCAGATTGGCCTGGTCCCGAAGAGCTTGCAGGGCGGTCAGCGCGGCCAGCGGCACCCCAGCCGCTTCGCTGAGCGTGAGGCTCGACGGCACGAGGGCAACGGTGTCCTCCGCGGCGACGGCGTACTCCGCATAGCCGCCGCCGGCGGTGTTGGGAAGCATCGCGTAGACCGGGTCGCCGACCCGGAACCTGGTGACGTCGGCGCCCACCTCCTCGACCAGCCCGGCCACGTCCGCGCCGGGCACGAACGGCATCTTCTGCCGGGCTGCGAAGCGCAGGCGTCCGCTCCGCAGCAGGCAGTCGGCCGGGTTCACACCGGCCGCCGCGACCCGGACGAGAACGTGAGCCGGAGCGGGATGAGGCCGCTCGACCTCGAGCTCGGTCAGGGCCTCCGGTGGCCCGTAGCGCCGGATACCGACCGCCCGCATCGTAGGGCCTGAACCGGCAGCGCCCCCGAGTTCGGCCTCGGGTCTAACGGCCGGAGTCATCGCGGCGTCTGACGCCCGTTCCGCGGCGGAGTGTCCGGTGCCCACGGCGTCTCCCTCTCGATCTTGTTAAGATAATTCTATGGTGAAGTATTTCTATAGTAAAGAGTCTTGAGTGTCAAGACAATACGCCCCAGGACTGTCTGACCTGATGCGTGCGCACGCTTCGGCGGCCACCCGTTACGCGGCGGCCGTCGCCAAGCGGATGGGTATCGGTGCGTCAGAGTTGGCGGCGCTGGAGCATCTCGAGGCAGCCGGACCCCTGACCCCGGGACAGCTCGGCGGTCGGCTCTCCATGACAGCCGGCGCCGTAACGGCACTCCTCGATCGGCTCGAGGGGAGGGGCCATGTCGAACGGTCGCCGAATCCTGACGACCGCAGAAGCGCAATCGTGCGCGAGACAGAAAAGGGGCGACACGACTCGCTGGCGCACCTCTGGCCCTACATAGAAGAGATGAGGCGCATAGAGGAGAGCTTCACCGACGAGGAGAAGGCCGTGATCTCACGCTTCCTCACGGCTGCAATCGAGGCCACCCACCACCACGCGGAAGCACTGGCCAGTCTCAGACCCGAAACCTCCGACTAGGTGAACGAGACGAGGCTGGAGGCTCCTTGACCCGAGAGTCACGCGAACGCGGTTTCGCGGACGTTTGAGCCGCTGTCCATAACGGGCACCAAGGAGTTCAGGGGTCGGGCAGCTGGTTACGGGCGACGACCAACTCCTCGAGCCGTCCGACGGCTGCCTTCTCGGCCTCGTAGATCTCCCCGAGGAGGCCGCTCATGGCAGCCAGGATCGCGGTGATCTCCTCGGAAGCGAACGGCGGCTCGGC
>DASQVB010000334.1:0-7127 GCA_035640975.1 Pseudonocardiaceae bacterium | reverse complement strand
GCACCGCGGTGCGCACATCCCCGCGTTGCGCTCGCCCGTGTCCTGCGCCGCGGGAATGGCTGCGGCGCGTTTTTGCGCCGCCGATCGCGTCGGGCTGGGCGGGGAAGTGCGGATGGTGGCGTCGCTGGCCGTGCTGACGGCCAGCGGCTCGATGGTCGCGGTGACCAAGTGGGTGGTGATGATCGGGGTTCATGGTTTCTCCTAACCTGAATATCACCAGACTGATAATGACACACTCACGATATATCGTGATAGTCTCTTAGTCAACCAGCTTCCTCCGCACCGCGCGATCCGTCACCGGGGATCCGCCGATGTCGGAACTCGTCCCAGCAGGGACACGCAGCGCTGCGCCGGGCCGTCGGCTGACATGCAGCGCACGAGACAACACAAATCGCAGATCAGACGGCACCCACCGGCATAGGTCGAGCGTGCCAGGAGGGCGGGACAAGACATGGGCCCGGAGTCCGTTCACGGCGGCGGGAGACCTTCTGGATCCAGACTCAGCCGATGAGGCTGCTTACGCCGGTCAGGGTCATGGCACAGCCGAGGATCGCAACCACGAAAGCCGAGAGGAGGGGTACACGCGCCGTGATCCACCCGGGACGCCGACTGGTGAGTCGCGATAGGACGGGCGAGGCAGTGACCAGGAGGAGCCCAAGCCCGACGAGCACGGCGGCCAGTCCTGCGCTGAAGGCGACGATCGTGATCATCCCGAGGGCTGTGCGGTTGAGTCCGATCGCGAGCAGCATGACGCTCAGCGCCTCAGGACAGGGGATCATCCCTGCCGACCCCCCCATCGCCGCGAGAGCGCGCATGCTCGCCGGCATGACGGCCCGGCCGTGGTGCCCCGTGCCCGTGGTCGTCGGATGACCGGGCGCTGCTCCAGCGGTGCCACGCCAACCGAATGCCGAGCACGAGGACCACGACGCCGGCCACGATCGCAGCACCGGCACGACCGCGCCGGGCACGGCATACCGCCCAGCCACGAGGAGCACCCGCCCAATGCCATGACGGCCGCAGTGTGGCTGAAGGTGATCACCACGCCCAGGGTAATCGCCTGTCTCGGGGCGCCCTGACCGCCGACGAGATAGGCGGCGAGCAGCCTTCCATGTCCGAGTGTCAACGCGTGGAGCGCTCCGAGCAGGGTGCAGGCACCGAGCAGGATCAAGAGGCTGCACGGCCGCGCTGTCGGTGAGCGGACCGATCATGAACTCGCCTGGAGGCAACGTGTTCGGCGTCGCTGCGGCGACGAGCGCACCACCTCCACCGGCCAGTTCGGACACGTACTTGTCGATCGAGGTGCGGGGAGACCCGAAGCGGCTTGGCGATGGAGCCAATCGTGTTGTCCAAGGCGGACAGCGCTACCAAGACGACCTGCTCGAAAGCAGGCCCAACCCTGCTATCCAAGCTAACCCGATCCACCGGAGTAGCGAGGGTTGTAGTCTGGAGAAGCACCGTCGGAGTCTCGCTTGGCAGAGTCGGCTCATTGAAGCAGTGCCGCAGTTGCCCGGCGAACTCGCCAACAGTCGATTTTCTCAGACAAGAACGCCCGGCTCGCCCAGGGCCCAGCTCAACTCCGCTTAGCCTCCCCCTCTGCGGGATTGTTCACCGAACGGGTCTTACGGGACGGTCGGCCGTGAGTTCGGCGAGACTGAAGGTTTTTCACCGAGAACCCACGGCCTTTCCCCGAGTGATGCTCAAGATCGGAGCAGGTTCTGGGCGAAGGCCGCGTACCCACTCGTTGTGGGTGGGCCAGGTTGAAGACCAGGGCCAGGTGCAGCGGGTCCGGCCCGACGGTCAGTGCCTCGTGCAGCACTCGGTCGCCGCGGATGTGGTCGAGGTCGACGCCGAGTGGCAGCAGGTGGCTGGTGAGGTAGGTGCGGCCGACGGGGCCGAAGCCCAGGGCGGTTCTGGCGGAGATTAGGACGTGCCGGTTCGGCGTGCGCGGCCAGGTGGCGCGGCGCTGCTCGAGCCAGGCCAGCAGAGCTCTATGGGCCAGTTCACCGAGTCGCTGCGGGTGTCCGGCGAGGGTGATGCGCCGGTTGGGCAAATCGAGGTCGTCGAGTGTGAGGTGGCGGATGGTCGCACTGCGGGCGGCGTGGACGGCGGCTAGGGCAACGACGAGCCGTTGCGCTGGAGTGACGGCGAGCTGTTCGACGGTGCGGATCTCGGTGTCGGTCATGGGCAGCAGGCTGCGTTCACCGTCAGGGCCGGTGAGGCGCGCGGTGGGGTTGGTGAACACGATGCCGCGCTTGGTGACGAACAGCGTAAAACCGGTTCCGAGGCTGCGGCGATCTTCATCTCGATCCGGCTGCCTGCGGGCGCCGGGGGTGTGCGGGTGTCATTGGGTCGGATGGTGGGGTCGTTAGTCGCCGCGGCGCTGGTGTCGCTGGCGCGGTCGTCATTGCGCTGGTGGCGTTAGCGCTCGTACCCGCCCGGCCGCTGCGGTGTCATCCGGTCCCGAAGACAGCGTTCGGCGCAGCCGCCGCCCGGTGGTGACCTGTGCGTCTGTATCTAAATGGGTCATGGCTGCCTCCTCACTTTCGTGATCCATGACCGACGTCACGGCAGTCATGAGTCGTGGCTGCGGTATCGACACGTCGGTTTGCAGCATGGAGTCGGAGGGAGGCTGCGCGTGCGCGTCTCCGAAGCGTGATAACGAACGAGTACTAATACAAAAAGGGAGGCAGCGGGGTGCTGAGGGAAAAGTGGCGCAGAAAGCTAGACTGGATCTACCAGGGCAGGCGGCGGGCGCAGCTAGCGCAAATCTATCGGGGTGATCCATCCAATCCGGCCGTGCTAGTCCGCGAGATCCTGCCGGGGCAACAAACGCAATTGTCCGAACGTGACCGGCTGGTGACTGGCGACGCTGACGCGAACGCGGTCTAGTGCCGAATCACGAAAGGGGCTTGTAGTTGCGCACCCGAACGTACAGGTGGGCTGAATCTGCGGCGATGTCCTTGATCGGCCCCGGTTCGAGGTGGCAAGTATGACACGTCCCCGCAGAGCACCTGGGCTCGTAGCCGCAACGCGCCGCCTCAAGACCGGAAGTACCTGATCATCATTGTGTCCTCTTTCGCCGCTGTGTGCGCGGTGAACGTCGGCAGGAGCCGGCTACATGTGTCGTGGCCGGCGTTGGTGCGGGCTGCGGTGCGGCAAAGTTCCAAGTCAGTAGCTTGTGTCGGGTGCGTGTAAGCGGTAAGCACTTCCACCGATGAATGCTCAGGCCGCTGACCTGGGCGTCATGCTTCTCAGGTGTGCGAGTTCCTTCTCTGCCGCTGCGGAGAAGAGTCCGATCCGTATCCCGTTCGCGCCGCAGGAGCGGACGATGTCCGCCCATGCCGATGAGCATGCCTTCGATCCCATATGCGTGAGCCTGCGGTGTCCTGCACGGACCTTCGTGCAGGACGCGGAGTGCAGGGCGCTCAGTTGAGGCACATCGACTCCCCAGCCGGCGATGGCCGTAGCTTTGTTGGGCTGGTGTCCTAGGTGGCGCAAATCTTCTCTGGCGGGGCCTATGAAACACCCTCTGCCTGGGCACCAGGGTTGACAGCAGCGTCCCGAAGTATTTCCGAGGGAGATGTACCGCCTGACGATCACTCCGTCGACGCCTCTGTCCCTTTGACGGCGATCATGCGCTCCCGGGACGTCCGCAGCCGGATGGGGAGCACCTCTCGGTAGTCGTCGGAGTGGTACCAGACCCGGGCGGCCTCGTTGTTTTCGAATTCGAGGAGGACGATCCGTCCCGACCACTCCCCTTGGAAGGTCTCGGTCTGCCTGCCGCCAGCGGCGTACCGGCCACCGTGGCGGGCGACGCTGGCCGCCAGCGGCCGGTACTCCTCGTAGCCGGCGGTGTCGTGAACCTTGATCTCGACGATGACGTAGGCGCGCATCTCAAGTGGGCTTCTTCGGGCTGTATCAAAAGGCTGGTGAGCGACCGATCTAGCGCCGTCTGCGGAAGAGGCGCGGGTGCTCGCCGATCATGCTGGCATCGCGTCACCCGCAAGAACGCTGACCTGGCCTAGGAACGATCTGCACCTGTTCGGCGGGAACGGGGTGTTGGCACTGCTGGCAGATCAGCCCGGTTCGCAAGTCTCCCCCGCAAACCACGTGCTGCGCGAGGCGGGGCGGGCCCGCCGACCCCGCCAGGTGCTCATCACCCCATTGCATGAGGGCAAGCACCGGAACGAACAGCTGACGACCCATTGAAGTAAGCCTGTAATCAAATCGTTCAGGGCGCTGCTGGTAGGCCACCCGCTCGAGCACTCCGGCCGCGACCAGCCGGCTGAGGCGGTTAGCCAACACGTTTCGGGCGATACCGAGGCTGTCCTGGAACTGCTCGAAACGCCTCAGTCCGAGCAGGGCGTCGCGGACGATGAGCAGACTCCAGCGCTCCCCGACCACTTCCAGGGCGCGGGCGATGGAGCACACCTGGTTGTCATAAGTCCGCTGCAACACCTCACTCACCTCTGCGACCCAGTATACCAGAGTGAGTTGCGTCAACGAACTGACTAGGCGTATGGTCAGTTTCTTCATAAAACTAACCAGGTCTCGGATGTGCACCCGACTTAAACGCGCCACGCGGGCCGTCGCCGCGCCTTCGACCCCGGTGACCGCACGTCAGATCGGCCCGATGAAAGGAGCAGAAATCCCATGACCACCGTGCCCAGCTATGCGCTCATGGTCACAGTCACGCTGTGCATCGTCGTGATTCCGGTGATGGCCGCCATCAGCTACGTCGCTATGCGGCAACGCGGCTCAGGGCGGCGATCGGCGTTAGACGTGGCCCTTGGAGTCGGCGCGCTGCTGGCGGCCTGGCTTGCCGCCGCCGTGGCCACCGGCGGCGCCGACGTGTTCCTTGGCCGTGCCGACGACGCCCTGCCAGCCATCGCCGGTGGTGTATTCATCCCCATCGCCGCCGGCGTGCTGCTCACGCGAATACCCGCAGTGCGCGACGCGCTCGCCGCCCCCCGAGTGCTGGCGCTGCTCACGCTGGTCAACATCTGGCGGATCGCCGGAATCATGTTCATCACGCTCTACCTACAAAACCTATTGCCAGCGCACTTCGCGCTGCCCGCCGGGATCGGTGATGTGATCATCGGACTGGCCGCACCGTTCGTTGCCTACGCCCTGTGGAAGCGCCCAGCCCGCCGTCGCCCGGCCATCATCTTCCACACCCTCGGTCTGCTCGACCTCGCAATGGCCGTCACACTGGGCGTGACCTCGGCTCCCGGGGCCCTACAGGTCTTCACCACCGGACCGACCACACTCCCGATGACGGTGCTGCCGGAGGTGCTGATCCCGACCTTCCTGCTGCCACTCGGCGTGATCATCCACATCACGGCGCTGCGGATCCTCACTCGCCAAACATCGCTCGCAGCCACCCGACCAGGCGCCCCGGCGAGCCCGGACCGCACACCCCTAGTCGCTTGAAATGGCCACGGCCAGATCGAAGGAGACACCGACATGTCCATTTCCCACGCAGCCCTGCTCACCGGCTGCTCGTCCGGCACCGACCGTGCCACCGCGCTACGGCTACACGCAGCCGGCCTACCGGTGCACGCCACCGCCCGACCCGATGTTCGACGATTTCGTCCGGGCTCAGTTCCCCGTTCCCTAAGGCTGCCGCCCGCTCCACCATCTACCGCGCCCTGCAACGCAACGCCGAGCACACACGCGCGGACCCCGGCCACCGGCATACACCGTTAGCGTCCGCCTACGCGGGTCGATCACGTCGGTGTACGGGTACCGAGTGGGACGGCGCATTCCGCCACCTTTCGAAGCGCACTCTCATGCCGCGACCTGGGTGATTGACCGTGTCGACGGCAAGCCGCCACGCGCTCACCGTGGCGGGTATGACCACCACATCAGAGGCATTGACCTCCTCTGCTGACGACCACGATCTCGTCCTGCAACTAGCGGCCTCGGCTTACCTGGGTCGCTACACCGGCACCTCCCGGATCCACACCGAGTCCGACCTGCGCCCTGTTCTTCGGGTGGTGCGCCGACCTACATCTCACGCCTTTGACCGTCCAGCGCGCACAGATTGAGCGGTATGTGCGGTGGATGCAGGAAGTTCGCCGGTTCAAACCCTCGACCGTATCCCGGCGTATGGCCGTGGTCACCGGGTTCTACCGCACCTGCGTGATCGACGGGTCCTGGGGCACTCGCCCGCCGACTACGTCCGCCGTCCCCTGGTGCCAGCCGAGTCACCAACTCTGGGGTTGTCCCATTTGCAGTTCGAGGCGCTGCTCACCGCCGCCCGCCAATCGGCCAACATCTTCGACTTCGCACTGGTCACCCTGCTCGGCCTACTAGGCCTACGAATCTTTGAAGCCAGTGGCGCAGACATCGCCGACGTGTAGAGGAGGAGCACGGCACCGCGTCCTGCGAGTATTCGGCAAAGGTGCGAAGGTCGTGCTGGTGCCGCTACCACCCGCAGTGGGGCGAACGTTGGACCACGCCATCGCAGACCGGGTCACCGGCGCGGTCTTGCTCAACCGTCGTGGGCGGCGGATGGACCGGCACTGCGCGACCCGCCGGTTACGCCGGCTGGCACAGACCTCGGTGGTGCGGCTGCCGCGGATGCATCCACACATGCTGCGACACACCTACGTCACCACCATGCTCGACGCTGGAGTGGATCTACGAGACGTCCAGATCGCCGCTCGGCATGCCGACCCCCGCACCACCATGCGCTATGACCGGGCCCGCAAGAACCTCGACCGCCACCCGAACTACATCCTCGCCGCCTACATGGCCTCGGGCACATGATCCGAGCATGTCGATCAGCGTCCGAACGCACTGGCATGCCGATGAGCGCGACTTCAATCCCGTGCATGAACCTGCGGTGGTCTGCATGGTTACTGGTTAGGACATGGGCGAGCGCACTCACTCGAGGTGGATCAATTTCCAGCCTCCGCAACCGCGTCAGGTCCCCGTGACCAGGCGGCAGGCGCTCGACGGCCTGGGGGCGGTGCCGCATGGGGAGGTTTTCCTGTGCGAGGTAGCTCAGCCACGCGGGTCCCAAGACCTCGGCGATCGGCAGCAGGGCATGCAGGGCTGAGACATCAGTGACCTCGACAAGAGCTAAGGCGCGCAGCCTGCAGTCGAGTTGATGGGCTGCG
>DASQVB010000333.1:0-8143 GCA_035640975.1 Pseudonocardiaceae bacterium | reverse complement strand
GGGGTCTACCCAATCGGACAGCTTCTCCGCCCCGATCACCAGCACGTGCTGCGCGGAGCCGGCGCGGATCATGTCGGATGCCAGTCCCAGCCCGTAGCAGAAGCCGGCGCAGGCGGCGTTGATATCGAAGGCGGGAGCGGCACGCACCCCGATCCGATCCGCGGTCTGGGCGGCAGCATTGGGAATGTACGAGGGCATGGTGCAGGTCGCAACCAGCACCGCGTCGATGTCCGAGGGCGCGAGCCCGGCGTCGGCCAGTGCCTTGGCGCCGGCATCGACCGCCATGTCGACCACTGACTCGTCCTTGGGCGCGAAGCGCCGTTCCACGATGCCCACCCGGTCGCGGATCCACTGGTCGCTGGTATCGACCCCGCGGGCGGCGATGTCGGCGTTGGTCACGATCTGCTCGGGTTGCCTGCTGCCCAAGCCGAGGATGCGCGCGCCGCTGCCTGGGAACAGTTGCTGCAGGCGAGGCCTCATGCCGGGCTCCCGGAGTGATCGGAGATCAGACCCGCGACCTGGTCGAGGTCCTCAGGATCTTTGAGGGTCAGCGTCAAGGTGCCTTCCAAATCACGTTTGACCAGGCCCGATAGCGTGCCCGCGGGCGGAAGCTCCACGGTTGCGGTAACTCCGAGGGCTCCCAGCGTGGCCATGCAGCAGTCCCACCGGACCGGTTTGGTCACCTGCGCGATCAACCGGCGCAGCATCTCCGGGCCTTCACTCACCACCTCGCCGTCGGCGTTGGACAGCAGCGGTCGTGATGGATCCTTCGCGGTGAGCTGGTCAGCGTACTCGGCCAGCGCCTGCTCGGCCGGTGCCATGAACTGGGTGTGGAATGCCCCCGCAACGACCAAGGGCATCACCCGTGCTCGGTCGGGTTTGTCCTGCGCCAGTGCCGCCAGGGCACGGTGCGGGCCCGCGGCGACGACCTGTCCGGCGCCATTGCGGTTGGCCGCTTCCAACCCAAAACGGTCCAACGCCGCACTGACCTCATCGGGGTTGCCGCCGAGTACCGCTGACATCCCGGTGGGTTGCAGCGCACAGGCCGCGGCCATCTCGCGGCCGCGGATGGCGGCGAAGGCGACAGCCTCGTCCGCGGTGAGTACCCCGGCTACCGCCGCTGCGGTGAGCTCCCCGACCGAGTGCCCCACGACCGGGGCATTGGCCGGCAGGTCGATTCTGCGGGCCAGCTCCTCGGCCGCGAGCAGCGACAGCGCCACCACCAGCGGCTGAGTCACCGCGGTGTCCTTGATCTCCTCGGCTTCCGCCGTAGTGCCCAACCGTGCCAGATCAAGCCCGCTCGCCGCCGACCACGCCGCAACTCGGGCCGCGGCGCCCTCCAGCTCCAGCCACGGTGTGAGCATGCCAGGGGACTGAGCACCTTGTCCGGGGGCCAGCAGCGCGATCACCAGCTCTACTGAACACCAGCTACGAAAACGGCGTGATGCTGACGTCCACGAAGTCCGGCCCACCGCTCTTGTGGAGTGTCTACAACAAGTTGGCGTGACCAGGGCCAATTAGGCGGTATGTGATTGTTCGTTCGTTACCACAAGCCGCGGGAACGGGCCAACCGGCCGACCGCGAGACCCACCCGCAGTACCAGTGCATCTCGCGGGTTGCCCGGCACCCGCCCGGTGATGTCCGCGATCCGGCGCAAGCGGTAGCGGACCGTATTGGGGTGGACGAATAGCTGCCGGGCGCAGCTTTCCAGCACCCCACCGGCGTCGAAGAAGGCGTCGAGAGTCTCGATCAGGCTGCCGCTGGCCGCCACCAGCGGACGCATCACCTCATCGACCAGCAGCCGTTCAGCCTCCGGATCCCCGGCCAGCGCGCGCTCGGGGAGCAGGTCGGCGGCCGGTACCGGGCGGGGCGCGGTGGGCCAGGCCGCCACGGCGCGCAGCGCGGACAACGCGTCGGCGGCGCTGCGATGCGCCTCGGCCAGTGATGGCACCGTCGGCCCGATCACCACCGGGCCTTCGCCGAAGGCCTTCATCAGCAGGTTGGGGTCCTCGGGGAGGTCCGGGCGGCCGCTGACCACCAACACCAGGCGGGACCCCTGCACGCCGACGAGAATCCCCCGGCCAGTGTGGATGGCGATACTGCGGATGTCGGACAGCAGTTCCGGTGGCTCGTCCGGGGGCGGGTTGCCCACCAGTACCGTGGCCGGGGCCGCCGGTTCCAAGCCCAGCGCCGCGGCGCGGGACAGCAGCCACTCCTCGCCGTCCCCGCGCATGATGCCGTCCACCACGAGTGCTTCCAGTCGGGCATCCCAGGCCCCCCGGGCCTCGGCGGCACCGGCGTAGGTGCTGGCGGCGGCGAAGGCGACCTCGCGGCTGTAACGCAGCGAGGCCTCGGTCAGTACGATCCGTTCGGCGTCGTCAGCGGCAAGCTCGGGCAGCTGCTGCTCGAAGACCAGGGCGGCGACTCGGACCAGGTCCACGGTCTGCCGCAGGCTGACCCAGCGGGTCAGATCACGCGGGGCGGTGCGGAACGCGTCGATGGTCAGCTTGATCGAGTGCTGCGGATCCTTGAGCCACTCGACGAAGTTCGCCACGCTGGCCTGGGTGACCAGCAAAACGCCGGCCCGGTGATCGGCGGGTAGCCGGCGGAACCAGGGGTAGCGGCGCTCCATCTCGGCCACGCTGGCCGTGGCCAGCCCACCGGAGGCCCGTCCCAGCCGGCGCAGGGTGCTGGCAGGCAGCGGGTGGGCGCCGGCCTGGACGGTCATGGGGGCCAGCATCGCACGGCGCCGCAACGGCCACCTGGGTAGTGTTTGAGCTGGACGACTGACAGCCCGGCGCTCGAGGAGAGACGATGGTCAGCTCGGCACTGAAGCTAGAACCCAAGGTCGACGTGCGTCGGGCGAATCAGCGCAAGCACACCGACCTCGACTGGCTGGACTCCCGGCACAGCTTTTCCTTCGGGCGCCACTACGACCCGGCCAACACCCACTTCGGCCTGCTACTGGTGAGCAATGATGACGTCGTGAAGCCCGGGATGGGGTTCGAGACCCACCCACACCGGGACATGGAGATCGTCACGTGGGTGCTGGAGGGATCCCTGGTACACGAGGATTCCAAGGGCAACACCGGGGTGATCTATCCCGGGCTGGCGCAGCGCATGAGCGCCGGTACCGGAATCCAGCATTCCGAGAAGAACGACTCCTGGCTGGATGATGAGCCGCACGATCAGGATGTGCATTTCGTGCAGATGTGGATGCCTCCGGACAGCCGTTCGATCGACCCCAGCTATGAACAACTGGACATCAACCGCGAACTGGGGCCTGTTGACGCGGGATCCGGTGATCTTGTGGTGGTGGCGTCGGGAATGGACGCTCACCGGGACCGCCGGTCGATCTTCATTCAGCAGCGGCATGCGGCGCTGTACGCCGCGCGGCTGCAATCGGGCGCGAGCGTCGAACTGCCGGCTGCGGCGTTCGTCCACCTGTTCGTCGCCCGCGGCGCAGTGGAGCTGGAGGGCACCGGTCCGCTCGACACCGGCGACGCAGCCCGGATGACCGCCGCCGGTGGCCAGCGAGTCACCGCCGGGACCAACGGCACCGAGGTACTCGTCTGGGAAATGGCCGCCCGCCTCACCAACTAGCCGCCCCCACCCTGCCCCGCCCAGCTCCCCCCGACATGGAGACATATCGGGGCAACCGCCCCCTCAATAACCCCGATATGTCTCCATGTCGGGCCGAATGCAGCAATTAGGCCACGCCTGGGTCGGTGGTTTGAGGGCCGGCGGCTTGGGGGTCGTCGATGCGGTAGTGCCGGCTTGCCTCGGCGACGACGGACTGTTCCACTTCGCCGCGGCGGGCCAGTGCCACCAGCGCGGCCACAGTGATTGACTCGGCATCGACAAGGAAGTGTCGCCGCGCCGCCGGGCGCGTGTCGGAGAAGCCGAAACCGTCCGTGCCGAGGGTGACCAGGTCAGTGGGCACCCAGGGACGGATGAGGTCGGGTACCGCACGCATCCAGTCTGACACCGCGATCAGCGGGCCTGCGGCACCGTGCAACGCCCAGGTCACGTGGGGCACCCGAGGTTCCGCCTCGGGATGCAGCAGGTTGTGCCGGTCGACCTCGACGGCTTCGCGACGCAGCTCGGTCCAGGACGTCGCCGACCACACGTCGGCCTGCACTCCCCACTCTTGGGCCAGCAGCTCCTGGGCTCGTAGCGCCCACGGCAGCGCGACTCCCGACGCGGCGAGCTGGACCACCGGTTTGCCGGAGCCCGGGGCTGGCGCTGGCGCGTAGCGGTACAGACCGCGCAGCAGGGCCTCGACGTCGAGGCCCTCGGGCTCTGCCGGCTGGCGGTAGGGCTCGTTGTAGATGGTGAGGTAGTAGAAAACATTCGGATCGCGCGCGCCATCGTCGCCATACATCCGGCGCAGCCCGTCACGCACGATGTGAGCGATCTCGAAGCCCCACGCCGGGTCGTAGGCGACCACGGCCGGGTTGGACGCGGCGAGCAGCAGGGAGTGCCCGTCGTTGTGCTGCAGCCCCTCGCCGACCAGCGTGGTGCGTCCGGCGGTCGCGCCGAGCAGGAACCCGCGGGCCATCTGGTCGCCGGCTGCCCACAGGCCGTCGCCGGTGCGCTGGAAACCGAACATCGAGTAGAAGATGTAGACCGGAATCAGCGGCTCATTGTGCGTGGCGTAGGAGGTGCCCGCTGCGGTGAACGATGCGGTTGAGCCTGCTTCGTTGATGCCCTCGTGCAGGATCTGACCCTGCTCGCTCTCCCGGTAGGCCAGCATCAACTCGGCGTCCACCGAGGTGTAGAGCTGCCCGTGCGGGTTGTAGATCTTCTGCGTGGGGAACATCGAATCCATGCCGAAGGTGCGCGCCTCGTCTGGGATGATCGGCACGAATCGGGGACCGATCTCGGGGTCCTTGATCAGCTCGCGGAGCTGCCGGACGAACGCCATCGTGGTGGCGACCTCCTGCTTACCGGAACCGCGCCGCAGCACGTCGTAGGCCTTGTCGCCGGGCAGCACGAGTGGCTTGGACTTGGTGCGCCGCTCGGGAACGAACCCACCCAGGGCGCGGCGCCGCTCGCACATGTACTGGATCTCCGGTGCGTCCGGTCCCGGGTGGTAGTACGGCGGCAGGGTGGGGTCTTCCTCGAGCTGGGCATCGGTGATCGGGATGCGCTGGGCGTCCCGGAGCAGCTTGAGGTCCTCCAGGGAGATCTTCTTCATCTGGTGGGTGGCGTTGCGGCCCTCGAAGTGCGGGCCCAGGCCGTAGCCCTTGATGGTCTTGGCCAGGATCACCGTCGGCTGGCCGTGGTGCTGGGTGGCGGCCTGGTAGGCGGCGTAGACCTTGCGGTAGTCGTGCCCACCGCGCTTGAGGTTCCAGATTTCGGCGTCGGACAGGTCTTTGACCAGCTCCTTGGTCCGCGGATCACGGCCGAAGAAGTGATCCCGGACGTAGCCGCCGTCGTTGGCCTTGTAGGTCTGGTAGTCACCATCGGGCGTGACGTTCATCAGGTTCACCAGCGCGCCCTGCCGGTCGGCGAAGAGCAGGCCGTCCCACTCGCGGCCCCAAATCACCTTGATCACATTCCAGCCGGCACCGCGGAAGAACGACTCCAGCTCCTGAATGATCTTGCCGTTGCCTCGGACCGGGCCGTCCAGGCGCTGGAGGTTGCAGTTCACCACAAAGGTGAGGTTGTCCAGCCCCTCGGTGGCTGCGACCTGGATCTGTCCGCGAGATTCCGGCTCGTCCATCTCGCCGTCGCCCAGGAAGCACCACACGTGCTGGTCGGAGGTGTCTTTGAGGCCGCGAGCCTGCAGGTAGCGGTTGAACCGGGCCTGGAAGATCGCGTTGATCGCACCCAACCCCATCGAGACGGTGGGGAACTCCCAGAAATCCGACATCAACCGGGGGTGCGGGTAGGACGGCAGGCCGCCACCTGGGCCGGCGTGGGAGAACTCCTGGCGGAACCCGTCGAGCTGCTCAGCGGACAGCCGGCCCTCCAGGAATGCCCGGGCGTAGATACCGGGGGAGGCGTGACCCTGAATGAAGACATGATCTCCGCCGCCGGGATGGTCCTTGCCGCGGAAGAAGTGGTTGAAGCCCACCTCGTAGAGCGCCGCCGAGGAGGCGTAGGTGGAGATGTGCCCGCCGACGCCGACACCCGGACGTTGCGCCCGGTGCACCATCATCGCCGCGTTCCACCGGATCCAGGCGCGATAGCGCCGCTCGGTTTCCTCGTCACCGGGGAACCACGGCTCGTTCTCGGTGGGGATAGTGTTGACGTAGTCGGTGCTGGTCAACGATGGCACCCCGACACCGGTCTCGCGGGCCCGTTCGAGCAGCCGCAGCATCAGGTAACGTGCCCGTTGCTTGCCGCCGGACAGCACCGCGGAATCGAAGGCCTCCAGCCACTCCGCGGTCTCATCGGGGTCGATATCTGGAAGATGTGCCGCCACCCCGTCGCGGATGACCCGCACCCGGGCGGGTGAGCGGTCTTGCTGCGTGGTCAACGGATCTCCTCGCCTCGAGTCGTCCTGGAAAACCGCAAGTGACCGGCTGCCGGTCGCGCTGGACCGGCCACCTGTGTCCATCGTGCTCCATGCTCGTCCGCCTTGCGCTCGGTGTCACTGCTACCCGCAGGTAACGCCTGCGAACAAGCCAGCACCGGCGTGTCCTGGTACTGGCTGTTGCGCTCTGGGTGGACCGCAGTGTTCGCTGGTACGTCATCGAGTAGTAACACGTCCGGCGATCGACGCCGGCCTGATGTTGTGGAGGGGTGAAACCGTGGTCGCCGCCGCGGCGGGAGACGCCGGCAAGCTCGGCGTTGCCGAGAGGCTCGGGATCCAATCGGACATGGTCGTGCAGGAGCTCGGCTGGGACGCCGACGTCGATGACGACGTGCGCGCGGCCATCGAGGAGGTGCTTGGTGCCGAGCTGCTCGACGAAGACTCCGATGAAATCGTCGATGTAGTGCTGCTGTGGTGGCGCGACGAAGACGGTGATCTGGTGGACACCCTGGTCGACGCGCGGTCGCCGTTGGCCGATAACGGTGTCATCTGGGTATTCACGCCCAAAACGGGCCGCGACGGGCATGTCGAGCCCTCGGACATCAACGAGGCGGCCAACACCGTCGGATTGGCGCAGACGTCCAACATCAGTGTGAGCGACGATTGGGCAGCCACCAGGCTGGCCACGGCGAAGGCGGCCAAGTCCAAGCGCTGAGCCCTAACCCGGTTGCGGATACCCTCGGCGTCGGCGCGCGCCGTCCGGCGCGGGCTACGGATGAGTCGGGGAGAGCTGTGCACATGTCGATCGAGGTGGGAGACCGGGCTCCGGACTTCACTTTGAAGGATCAGAACAACCAGGAGTGGACGCTGTCGGGGTTCCACGGTGTCCGGGACGTGCTGGTGGTGTTTTACCCGTTCGCCTTCAGCAAGACCTGCACCAGCGAGCTGGACCAGCTCCGCGATGACCTGGCGGAGTTCGCCGACGTGCAGGTGCTGGCGGTGTCGGTGGACTCGGTGTTCACCCTCAAGGCATGGTCTGACCAGCAGGGCTATGATTTCCCATTGCTGTCGGACTTCTGGCCGCATGGCAAGGTCGCGCAGGACTACGGGGTTTTTCACGACAAGGCTGGCATGGCCAACCGGGGTACCTTCCTGGTGGACACTGACGGTGTGGTCCGCTTCGCCGAGCTCAACCAGCCCGGCGAGCCCCGTGACCAGACCATCTGGAAGCAAGCCCTGGCTGCACTTCCAGCATGAACACCGCGCCCCTCGGGGGGCGTTGGGGCGCATAGCTCAGCGGGAGAGCACTCGCCTTACAAGCGAGCGGTCGCAGGTTCAAATCCTGCTGCGCCCACCAGCACAAAACATTCTTGAATATGATCAACTACTGGGCTAATGTGGCAACGGTCCCTCAAGGTTCCTCCCACTCGATCTTGTCGAGCGCCTCGCGCATGGCATCGAGGTGGGTGTGTGCGTAGATGCCCAAGGTCACGTCAAGGTCGGTGTGCCGGGCGATCCGCTGGACGTGCGGCAGGGTTTTGAGCTGGAGCAATAGGCTCACCACGGTGTGACGGAAATCGTGAAGCCGAACAGTCGGGTAACCAGCACGCAGGTGAACGCCCTCGAAGTGCCGGTTGAGGTTTCGTGGCTCACTGGGTG
>DASQVB010000332.1:0-5557 GCA_035640975.1 Pseudonocardiaceae bacterium | reverse complement strand
CCATGTTGTCATCGCTGATCGCATGATCGGTACGATCGAATTCGCAGGTGAACCACGTGATTAACTTCTTCCGGGTCCTCGGTTGGCTCATCTTCCGGGTCCTGCCGCTCGAACTATTCGGTGGACTAGCCGCGTGCGCTCGGCTTTGGCTGGCTCAGTCGGCGAGGTCGTCGAACTCGCCATCCTTGGCGCCGGCCAAGAAGGCGGCCATCTCATCGCGCGTGAAGATCAGCGCCGGGCCACTCGGATAGCGCGAGTTGCGCACTGCGACTTCCCCGTTGTTCAGTGCTGCCGTCTCCACGCAGTTGCCGAGCTGACCGCTGTGCCTGCTTTTGCGCCAGGTCACTCCGGCGAGTCGGGTGGCAGACGTACCATTGCCAATCGAGGTCGACATAGCTGTCTCCGCTCTCGAGATTGCATCTGCACGTGCATCCAGTACCGAAGGTAGCACGTGCTCTCGCATGCTTCAAATGCACGTGCACGTGTGGGTGAGCGGTCGGCAGATGGCCACCACCGGGCGTGCGAAGGCTTCGGTGTGAGTCCTGGCCATGTGGCAGGTTCGGACTCAGCCGCTCAAATTTCGGCGCGCGCCTTCGCCAGTAATTGCCTGGTGTGGTCTGGAGTCCTGGCGTCCACCGTCAGCCGGTCGAAGGCCCTGCCGTACTGCTCGGTTTCGGATTGTCTGTCCAGGTAGAGCGCGCCGCTGAGGTACTCGATGTACACCACGTTCGGCAGCTCGGGTTCGGCGAAGCGCAGCATGGTAAACGAGCCTTCGGCCGCATATCCGCTGCGCGGGTAGGGCACGATCTGCAGGGTGATGTTGGGTCGCTTGATGAGCTCGAGGAGATGCTCGAGCTGGGCCAGCATCACCCGCCTGCCGCCGATCGGTCGGTGCAGCACGGACTCGTCGATGATCGCCCACAGCTGGGGTGCATCCGGCCGGGCGAGTAGTTCCTGTCGCCGAATCCGCACGGCGACCTGGCTGTCTGCTCTCTTGCTCGCCAGCTGAGACCAGCCACGCGTCGCGATTGCCTTCGCGTAATCCTCGGTCTGCATCAAGCCGGGGAGGAATTGCAATTCGAAAGTCTGGATCCGGGAGGCTGATTCCTCCAGACCAAGGTAGTCCTGAAACCAGTCGGCCACCAGATCGGTGTAGCGATGCCACCAGCCGGGCTCGTTGGATGCCTTGACCAACGCGAGGAAAACCTCGCGCTCCTCCACATCCGTTACCCCATACATGGTGAGCAGGTCGGTCACGTCCCGCGGTTTGAAACTGACCCTACCGAGCTCGAGGCGGCTGATCTTTGACTCAGAACCACGGATGGCGTAGCCAGCCTCCGCGCGTGAGATATCGGCAGCCTCGCGCAGCCGACGCAGGCGTGCACCCAAGATGATGCGGCGGGCCGTGGGACTGCTGCTTTGAGCAGCGGCAGACCCGTGGGATGCATCGGTGGGATCGTCTGTGGCCATGACGCACCTCCGGGTGTATTCAAGTGTTCCCCATCGACTAGCGCCTGTCGCTGGCGGACACTCGATCACTCAACGTACCGCGTTGTGGCGCACGGTCAACACACCACCCATGGTTTACCGGACGCGTCCGCGCCCATACCCTTGGCAGCGTTCGAACCCGTACTGCAGCTTCTGGGAGGGCCTCGATGTCCGGTACCGGCGACCCACTGGGGGATGATGTTACGCCAGCTTATATCGACACGACAAAGCCGAGCATTGCCCGGGTCTACGACGCAGTCCTGGGCGGTAAGGACAATTACGAGATCGACCGACAGCTTCTTTGGGAACTCCTGAAGATTACACCGGAGGCCAGGTTACTCGCGTGGGACAACCGGAATTTCCTGATCCGGGTGACCCGGTTTCTCGCTGAGGAGGCGGGCATCACCCAGTTCCTCGACTGCGGATCGGGACTGCCCACGGCGGAGAACGTTCACCAAGTTGTCCAGCGAATCCAGCCTGAAGCCCGCGTAGTGTACATCGACAACGACCCGATCGTGCTCGCACACGGCCGGGCGCTGCTCGAGGAGAACGACCAAACCCACTTGGTCGATGCTGACATTTTCGAGCCACGCACGGTCATCAACAACGAATTCGTACGCAAGTACCTTGACTTCTCTGAGCCGATCGCGCTGTTCCAAATGGGGACGTTGCTTCACTACGACGGCGACCGCAGTCTGCAGAGCATCATGGAGGAGTTCATCGACGCCCTGCCGCCTGGCTCTTACGTGTCGAGTAGCCACTTTCTCGATCCCGAGACCCCCGCCGAGCTGAGCGAACTCGCTAAGACGATCGAACAGGCCTTCCTGCGCAACCTGGGCAACGGATATTTCCGCACCCGCGCCGAACTCGAGAGCACGTACCCGGGCTTGGAACTGGTTGAGCCCGGGCTGGTCCCGTGCACCGAATGGTGGCCCGATGGCCCACGGATCAAGCCGATGGCCCCCGCACAGCACCTTCTCGTCGGAGCAGTCGGCCGCAAACCTTGACCTCGCATCCAGGCGAGGGCATCCGATCACTCAAGTACCGCGCTGTGACGCAAGTCAATGCTCGACCAGTGTTCACCACGTGCGCCTGTACTCCTACGCTTAGCGCATCCAGATCTGCGCCGCGACGCCTGTGAGGCCCTTGATGCCCGGTATCGACGCCCCGCTGTCGGACGATGTCACACCAGGCTACTTCGACACGACCAAGGCGAGCATCGCCCGGGTCTATGACGCGGCCCTTGGTGGCAAGGACAACTATGAGGTCGACCGTGAGGTCGTCCGGCGACTCAGTGAGGTCGCACCGGAGATCGGTCGATTCGCGTGGGATCACCGGAACTTCCTGATCCGAGTGACCCGCTTTCTCGCCGGTAATGCGGGCATCACCCAGTTCCTCGATTGTGGGTCAGGGCTGCCCACGGCGGAGAACACTCATCAGGTGGCGCAGCGGATCCAGCCGGATGCCCGCGTGGTGTACGTCGACAACGATCCGGTCGTGGTCGCACACGGTCGTGCGCTGCTCGAGGAGAACGGCCAGACTCATTTCAGCGTTGCCGACATCTTCAAGCCACACGAGATCATCAATGACGAGAGCATCCGCAAGTACCTTGACTTCTCTGAGCCGATCGCGCTGTTCCAGCTCGGGACGCTGCACCACTACGACGGCGAGCGAAGCCCGCAGAGCATCATGGCCGAATACATCGAGGCCCTGCCGTCCGGCTCCTACGTGGCGCTCAGCCACTTCTTCGATCCCGAAACCAGCAGCGAGTTGAGCGAACTCGCCCGGAAGATGGAGCAGATCTTTTTGCACAGCCCGCTGGGCAGTGGAGTGTTCCGCACCCGCACCGAGATCGAGGGCATGTTCCCCGGTTTGGAACTGGTCGAGCCCGGCTTGACCCGATGCGTCGACTGGTGGCCCGATGGTCCGCGGAGCAAGCCGCTTGACCCCGCGCAGCACTGCATTGTTGGAGCGGTCGGCCGCAAGCCCTAACTCTCGTTTGCCTGATCGCTACGTCTCAAACGCATCTTGGTAGGCACCCTCCGGGACGCCCCAGGAGCGGAGGCACGTGTTGGAAACCTGCGCATGGACGCTACCTGACGTCGTTGTATTTCCTATGCTATTTCGGCATCTATGTCCCGAGACCGCCAGACTTTCGGGGTGAGTGCAGATGATCGCTTCCGTGTATATCAAGACGTTGAGTGGCGAACCCCTGGTCCGGGTCGAGGCCCATGACCTCGATCCCTACTTGACGATCACCGTTGCGGGTCACACCGTCGTGCTCACTCGCGGCGAGGTCCGCAGGATCAGCGATGCGCTCCGCGCTGTTGCGCTTACGGCCGACGAGAGGGGCGACTGGTGACCGCCGGACGGTCAACGTAGCGCCCGAGATCGGCGACGACGAACAGGCTTCAGATCGTCTTCCCGGTGACTGGCCTCGTCACTACCGTGGGATTGCGTTACCCAGGTGAAGATCCGGTAGTAGCGGAGCAATGTAGGGAGAGGTCACGATGGCCCTTGATAAGACATCGGTCCCGGCGGGCTCGTCAACGGAGCTACCACCTGCGGATGCGATGCGTCAGCTGACCATGGGAGCCTCCGTCTCTCAGGCGATCAGCGTGTTCGCAAGGCTCGGAGTTGCGGACGCGTTGACGGGAGACATATCGGCGTTATAGGAGTCCTAATCGGCCCGATATGTCTCCATAACGGGGAAGGAGCGGTTGCGGGCAGCCAGCGCGGGCGCTACGTCGGGTGGTACTGCGTCCACCGGCCACCAGGCCAGGTCCGCGGACTCTGAACTACGCACCGGTGTGGCATGCGCGGGGGCGCGCAGCAGGAACCGCACATCGAAGTGCCGGGTGGGCACGCCCAGCGAGCACGTGATTGGGTGCACGTCCAGGTGTAGTGGCCTGGGATCGATATGCAGGTCGGTGATGCCGGATTCCTCGGTCGCTTCCCGCAACGCCGCTGCAGCGAGCCCGGTGTCGCTTTCCTCGCAGTGTCCGCCGAGCTGCAGCCAGCGCCCGACCCGTGGGTGCAGGGTGAGCAGCACCTGCGCGTCGTCGTGCGAGAGCACCACTGCGGAGGCAGTGAGGTGGCCGGGTGCGCAGGAACGAGCGCAGGCGTCCGGGCGGGCGGTCAGGAATCCGAGGAAGGCGTGGCGCAGCGCTTGCTGCCCGGGATCATCGGCTGCCCAGCTGGACAGCAAGCGCACCGCGTCGGTGTGCACTGCGGCGTTGGGAGCTGTAGCCGTCCTGGTCATCGCAGCACCAACCCGTCATCGGGATCCCGCGCCGGACGTGGCTGCGGCGGTTGGGCAGGGTAACCGACGGCGATCGCGCCGAGCGGCCGCCAGTCCGGCGGCAGGTCGAGCTCGGCGCGGACGAGATCCGGGCAGAACAACGTGGAGCCGACCCAGCACGAGCCCAGGCCTTCGGCGGTCAGCGCCACCAGCAGCCCCTGCACGGCGGCACCAGCGGCCACGGTGAACATCGCCTCCTCCGCGGCTTGCCTACGCACGTCGGGATAGCTGTGCGCGCCGTCGGGTACTGCGACCGGCACCAGCACCTCCGGTGCTTCGCGCAGCAGATTCCCACGCTGGACCCGGCGTTCGATGGCGTCCTCAGCCAGCCCGTCGCGGCGCAGGTCAGCGCGCCACGCCTGGGCCATCGCGTCGAGCAGGCGTCGCCGCAGGCGTCGGTCCGCCAGCCAGACGAAGCGAACCGGCCGGGTGTGGTGCGGTGCCGGCGCGCTCAGCGCCACTCCCACCGCGCGGCGCAGCATCTCCGGGTCCACCGGCTCGGCGCGAAACGAACGAACCGATCGGCGCCACAGCACCGCCTCGGCCCGGCCCAGTGCGCGCCCCTGTTCGATGGCCTGGTCAGTCCCCAACCAGAACAGATCGTCGGCCACCGGGCGGATCAGGTCTGCCGCGGTGCTGCCGTCGTCGTCGCGCGACAACCCGCGCAGCACCGCCACCGGCACCCCGCCCAGCTTGCCCTTGACCAGGTCGGCGGCCGCGGCGACCTCGTCGGCGACTGCCACCTCGGTGCTGATCAGCTCGTTGCCG
>DASQVB010000331.1:0-2469 GCA_035640975.1 Pseudonocardiaceae bacterium | reverse complement strand
GGATTACTGCGATTTGTCTCCAGAACGCAGTACCCATCGCCACTCATGGGGCGCGCAGCGCTACGAAGGGCGCCAGCGAGTTCGGGTTGCGCAATGCGCCGGAGTTGACCGCGCGCGCAGGGTCGACCCCGGTGAGGATCTTCTTCACCGGCACCTCACACTTCTTGCCGTTGAGGGTGCGGGGCACCTCGTTGACCACGATGAACCGGTCCGGCACGTGCCGCGGTGACAGGTTCTCGCGCAGGGCGGCGCGCAACGATGGCTCCACGTCAGGCAGCGTCACCCCGGCAGCAAGCACCAGGAAACAGAGCAACTGGCCCTCCTGGCCGGTGCCGGAGGTATCGATGACCAACGAGTCGAGCACACCGTCCAGGTCCTCGACCACCGCGTAGAACTCGGCGGTACCCATTCGTACCCCGCCGCGGTTGAGCGTGGCATCCGAGCGGCCGTAGATCACGCATGAACCGCGTGGAGTGATCTTGATCCAGTCGCCGTGCCGCCACAAGCCCGGGTAGGTGTCGAAGTACGCCTCCTGCAGCCGCGTGCCGTCCGGATCGTTCCAGAAAGACACCGGCATCGAGGGCATCGGCTTGGTGATCACGAGTTCACCGACCTCGTCGTACACCTCCGCGCCGGCCTCGTCCAGCGCCACCACTGCGGCGCCCAGCGCGCGGCAGGAGATCTCACCCTCCCAGACGGGCACGTCGGGCGCGGACCCGACGAATGCGGTGCACAGATCGGTTCCCCCGGACACCGAGCAGATCTGCACGTGCGGGCCGACTTCCTCGGTGATCCAACGAAACCCTTCAGCAGCCAGCGGCGCCCCGGTCGAGCCGATCGCCCGCAGCGCGCTGAGATCTAGCTCCAGTCCCGGGCGCAAGCCCGCCTTGTGGCAGGCCTGGATGAACGGCGCGGAGGTACCGAAGTAGGTGATGCCCTCGGCTTCAGCCAGCCGCCACAGCGCGCCGGCATCGGGGTGCACCGGGCTGCCGTCGTAGAGCACGATCGTTGCGCCCACCAGCAGTCCACTGATCAGCAGGTTCCACATCATCCAGCCGGTGGTGCTGAACCAGAAGAACCGCTCCCCCGGTCCGAGATCGGCCTGCAGCATCAACATCTTGAGGTGCTCGACGACAATTCCGCCGTGGCCCTGCACGATGCCCTTGGGTAGTCCGGTGGTGCCCGAGGAGTACAGCACCCACAGCGGGTGGTCGAAGCCCACCGCCTCGAACACCAGCTCAGCACCTGAGTGCGCGGCAAGCAGGTCACCCCATCGTGCCGGCGTCACTGTGGCGCGCAGCGACGGTATCTGCCGATCCAAGGCGTCCACAGTGGATCGGATGTCGTAGTACTTGCCGCCATAGCAATACCCGTCCACCGCGATCAGCACGGTGGGTTCCAGCTGCGTGAACCGATCGGCAATCGCCCGAGGACCGAAATCCGGCGAACAGGTGGCCCACACCGCCCCCAGACTGGCCGTGGCGAGGAAGGCCACCAGGGTGTCCGGCGAGTTCGGCGCCAGCGCGACCACCCGCTCCCCCTGCGAGACACCCAACGACGCCAGCGCCGAGCGGGCTGCGGCCACCCGCTGCCGCAGCTGCCCGAAGCTCACCTGATCCCGAAAACCGTCCTCGCGGCAGAAGAGCACAGCCGGGTCGTCGTCACCCTTGCCAAGCCCACGAGCCAGCGCGTGCTCGGCGTAGTTCAGCGTCGCACCGGGAAACCACTGCGCCCCTGGCATCGAGGCGTCGGCGAGCACCTGCTGCGGCGCGGTGTGAAACCGGACGCCGGCGAACTCGGCGAAGGCGCCCCAGAAACCCTCCAGGTCGGCCACCGACCAGCGCCACAGCTCGTCATAGTCAGCCGCGATCACTCCGCGGGTCGGCGCCAACCATCCGCGGAACGCCGCCATTCGCGAGCGAGCAACAGCGGCGGGGTCGGGTTGCCAGAGGATCCGGGGATCGCCCATGCCCCCTTCCTAGCAGGGCTCAGCGCAAGTGGCAGTCGAACCAGTTGAGCGTGCGGGCCCAGGTTTCGTCGGCGGTGGACTGATCGGTGTCGAGGCAGTAGTGCACCAGGTCAGTGGCCACCCGGGCCGAATGCGCCGCATCCCGCAGCTTGTGCACCTCCTCCTCAGCAATCCCGCTGCCGTCTCCGTAGAGGCCCAGCCAGGGACAGCGCAGCTCGGGAGCCACCTCGACCAGCGTAGGCAGCATCGGAGCCACCGGCTGCACGACACCGATCCCGTCGACGGTCACCGCGGCACCGACATCGCGCCGGGCGGCGACGATGAGCGCCACTGCACCCCCCAATCCGAAGCCGACCACGCCAATCCGGTCGGCAGCCAAACCGTGCTGCCCGAGCCAGCGCAGCGATGCGTCGGTGTCGGTGTCAACGGAGTCTGCGGACAGTCCCGCGACGTAACCGTGCGCCTGATCGGGATCGCCGTCCTCGGGAAGTTCATCGACA
>DASQVB010000330.1:0-4431 GCA_035640975.1 Pseudonocardiaceae bacterium | reverse complement strand
ACCGAGTGGTGGCCAGCGTGCCGTTGAGGGTCGCGGCAACTTGGGGACGCCCGGCTGGGTCACTGGGGTCGCGGTACCTGGTACCCAGCCGGCGGGCCTGGAAAGTGGTGCAGTTCGAGGTTGAGGTCAGCTCGCGGTAGGTCCGCTGGGACGGCAGCCAGGCCTCGCAGTCGAACTTGCGCGCCGCCGAGCTACCGAGGTCCCCGGCCGCCACGTCAATCACCCGGTAGGGCACCTCGATTGCGGCCAGCATCTGCTCCTCCCAGGCCAGCAGTCGCTGGTGCTCGGTCTCGGCGCACTGGGGCTGGCAGTAGACGAACATCTCGACCTTGTCGAACTGGTGCACCCGGATGATGCCGCGGGTGTCCTTGCCGTAGGAACCGGCCTCCCGGCGGAAGCAGGACGACCAGCCGGCGTAACGCAACGGCCCACCGGACAGGTCGATGATCTCTTCGGCGTGGTACCCGGCCAGCGGCACCTCCGAGGTGCCCACCAGGTAGAGGTCGTCGTCGCGCAACCGGTACACCTCGGCATCATGCGCACCGAGGAAGCCGGTACCGTCCATGATCTCCGGACGAACCAGCACCGGCGGGATCATCAGGGTGAAACCGGACGCCACAGCCTGCGACGCAGCCAGCTGCAGTAGTCCGAGCTGGAGCTGCGCGCCCAGCCCGGTGAGAAAGTAGAACCGGGACCCGGAGACCTTCGCGCCACGCTCGGTGTCGAACAAGCCTAAAGCGGTGCCCAGTTCCAGATGGTCGCGCGGCTCGAAATCCAGCTCGAAGGGCGCCCCGACGTGCTTGAGCACGACGTAGTCGTCCTCCCCACCGGCAGGGACCCCGTCGATGACCAGATTGGGTACGGCGCGATGCGCAGACACCAGCGCCTCCTCGGCGCTGGCCTGCTCGGCTTCGGCAAGTTTGACGTCAGCCGCGAATTGCTTGGCTTGCGCGAGCAGCTCCGCACGCTCAACACCGCGCGCCTGGCCGACCCGCTTGCCCAGTGCCTTGTGCTCGGCACGTAACGAGTCGGCGGCGGCAACGGCCTTGCGGCGCCGCTCATCGGCGGCGACCAACGCGTCGACGGCGGTCTCGTCCCCCCCGCGGGCGCGCTGCGAGGCACGTACCCGGTCGGGGTCCTCTCGCAGCACCTTGAGGTCGATCATGGCCGGTCAGCCTAGTCCCGCCCGTTGCGCCCGGGCGAATCCGTTATCGCCGCGGCAGCCTCCAGCAGCATCCAGCCGGACAGCTGCACCGACAGATCCTGCTCGGCCAGGCCCGGCTTGGGTGGCTGGGCCGCGACCGTCCACTGCGGACCGAACACCGGCCCGCCGTCGGCGATGACCCGGTTGGCCCAGGCGGCCTCGGCGGAGTCCAGCACTAGGCGCGCCGCGGTACCACCGGCCGGAACAGTGGCGGCGGCCAGCGCGAGGTAGCGCGCCAGGATGCCGGTGAACAATCCACCGTCACCTCCGCCGTGCCCGCGCAAGACACCGCCGTCGGTCAGGTGCTCAGCCACCGCGCTGACCGTTCGGTCGGCCTGCGCGAACCAGCGTGGCGCACCGGTGGCCGTGCCCAACTCGACGCAGGCTCCGAGCAGCACACCCTGGCAGTAGCTGTAAAAGGCCCGCTCGACGGTGCGCACTGAGCCGTCCGGATTCACCCGCGCCCCGTCAAATACCAGACCGGTTTTCGGGTCGATCAGGTGCTCGAGGATCCAGTCCACCAGGGATGCGGCGATGCCTAGGTTTCCCCGCCGAGCGTAGAAGATCGCGGCAGGGCCGGTGGCCGGGACGTTGACGAAGTCATCACCGACCCGCCACCGCATCCCCCCGCTCGGACCCCGACCGGACCGCAACCGGTGCATGATCGCCAGCTCAGCACCGGGTCTGCGGATTCCCGCTTGCGTAGCGCTGCGTTGCAACGCCAGACCCAGCCAGGCGATGTCGTCGTAGTAGTTGTTGACCCAGCCGGTGAGGTTGCGCAGCCGGATGCCGCGCACCAGCCCCGCTACGGTGTCGCGTCGCCACTGCGTCGCGGCCCGCTGGTAGGCGTCGAGCGTGCAGTCCAACAGGTGCGCCTGCCACCAGTAGTGCCACTGCCACGAGTAATGCCGCTGGACCGACCGCGCCGGCCAGCCGACTCGGCCCAGCCGAGCGCCGGGCAGTCCCCACAGCCAGTGCAGGTGCCGGGTGTGCACCGCGCGCTCGGCCGCAGCGGCCCTGGCGGCCCACACACTCACCAAGCACCTCCAAGGTCGGCATGCTGGCGGATCCAGGCATGCATGGCGATGCCGGCGGCGACACCGGCATTGATCGAGCGGGTGGAGCCGAACTGAGCGATCGAGACGGTCAACGCGGCCCCAGCCCTCGCCGCGGCGGTGAGACCCGGGCCCTCTTGGCCGAACAGCAACAGGCAACGCCGCGGAAGGCTCGCCGTCTCCAGCCGTCGCGCTCCAAGAGCATTGTCCACTGCTACCACGGTGAGGCCTTCCGCGGCGGCATGTGCGAGCAGTCCAGCGACATCGTCATGGTGGCGCAGGTGCTGGTAGCGGTCGGTGACCATGGCGCCCCGACGGTTCCACCGCCGGCGCCCCACAATGTGCACCTCGGCCGCAGCGAATGCGTTGGCGGTGCGCACCACGGTGCCGATGTTGTGGTCGTGGCCGAAGTTCTCGATCGCGACGTGCAGCGGATGCCGTCGGACATCGATATCGGCGACCACGGCCTCGCGGCGCCAGTAGCGGTAGGCGTCAACAACGTTGCGCCGATCACCGTCGCGCAACAACTCCGGGTCGTAACGCGGATCATCCGGCCAGGGCCCTACCCACGGTCCCACCCCGACCGTGTGGCCCCACTCGGTGGGGCCTCGTGAGTGGCAAACAGTGTTATAACCCTCTTTCCCCCTCACGACAGCTCGCTGAGCTGGAGTACTGCGCGGTAGGCCAACCCGACGGCTTCGACGGCTTCGCGGGCTCCGGTGTCCCGATCCACCACGGTGGCCACTCCGACGACGTCGGCGCCAGCCTCGCGCAACGCCGCCACCGCGGTGAGCACCGAGGCGCCGGTGGTGGAGGTGTCCTCAACGGCAAGCACTGAGCGTCCTTCGACGTCGGGGCCCTCGATACGGCGCTGCATCCCGTGCTCCTTGACCGATTTGCGCACCACAAAGGCATCGACGGGGGGACCGGGCGCGTGCAGCACTGCGACGGCCACCGGGTCGGCGCCCAGGGTCAGACCACCCACGGCCTGGTAGGGCCAGTCGGAGGTCAGCTCGCGGATCAGCCGCCCGATCAACGGTGCAGCCTCGTGGTGCAGCGTCACCCGGCGCAGGTCCACGTAGTAGTCAGCCTGCGCACCGGAGGACAGCGTGACCTGGCCGTGCACTACCGCCAGCTCCCGCACCAACGTCGCCAGTCGAGTGCGCGCCGATGCCTCGATACCTGTCACGATCGGACAGCGTGGCACAGTTCGTTCGCTCAGGTGCTGCCCCGTGCGGTGCGGCCGGTGATCCGGCGGACCACGCCGCGGGGCAGCACGTCCACCAGCCCGACCAGCGCCCGGTACTGCAGCCCAGGCACCGACACGGCGCGCCCACGCCGCAGGTCAGCCAGGCAGTCGCGGACGACGGCGTCGGGATCCAGCCACAACACCGAGGGCGTACCTGCCATGTCGATCCCGGCTCGGGCATGGAACTCGGTACGGACGAAACCTGGGCACAACGCAATCACTTGCACGCCGGTGCCCTGCAACGACATAGCCAGGCCCTCGGACAGCATCGTCACATACGCCTTGCTCGCGCCGTAGGTAGAGCCGCGCCCAGGCATGAAGCCGGCCACGCTGGACACGTTGATCACCGCGCCGCGGCCGCGGCGCACCATGCCCGGCACTGCAGCGTGGGTCAGCCGCAGCACGCTGGTCACGTTGACGTCCAGCTGGGCCTGCAAGTCCGCGATGTCGGCGTCGACGAACTCGGTGGCGGTGCCGACACCGGCATTGTTCACCAGTAGCTCCACTGGGCCTCCGTCGCGCAGCCGCTGCTCGACCCGTTCCCGCGCAGCGGCGTCGGCCAGATCGGCGGGCAGCACCTCGGTGCTCACCCCGTACCGTTGCGACAGCTCCACGGCCAACTGCTGCAGACGGCCAACGTCGCGAGCGACGAGCACGAGGTCGTAACCCTCAGCGGCCAGCCTGCGCGCGAACGCAGCCCCCAACCCAGCGGTGGGCCCAGTAACCAACGCAGTGCTCATGCTCGCAGGCTAACCTCGCCGCGGTCAGGGGGACCGGACCGGCGGTAGGTGAGACGGCGAAGCAACACCTCAGCTGGCCCTCGGTAATTGCGGCGGGCCATTCCGTCGGCCAGCAACACGGTCAAGGCCCAGGTCGCGGCCGCCAGTGCGGCGGTGGTCGCGAGCCCGAACCGGTTACCGAGG
>DASQVB010000329.1:0-7213 GCA_035640975.1 Pseudonocardiaceae bacterium | reverse complement strand
GCACCCGCCGGATCGGCCTGCGCCGCCGCCCCTAACCGCGCGTGTCCGGCTCTCTTGCCCGGTGTGTCGCGCTCGCGTGCCCGGTGTGTGGTCATCCCATGTCCTCCACGAGTGAAAGAGGGTCCGGGTTGGAGCCCAACTTGACGACCAAAGCCGAGCAGCTGAAGATCCTCTGCCAGCTCGGCTACCACGGCCAGGTTCTTACGGGACTGCCCTGCGCCCGCATGGCTGAGCTTCCCGACCAACGTTGCAGCGGGCTTCAGATTGCTTGTATTCGAGTCGACGCTCACGGACATCTTTGCTATGGCCATGCCGTTATCTGCTACTGGATGTTTTGCCATCCCTTCTTTCCTGCCGGTTTGGCCCCGCAGGGTCTGGCTACAACTGCACCAGTCAGCTGCCCAGGTTCCCGGTATACCGGGGGACAGCCCGGACGGTTTCATGGCTCGCGCAAGATCATCGATGATCCGGAGGAATACGCGAGATTCATCAGCCCCCTCGGACAGCCGATCGAAGACCCGGGGTACGAGACAGGGTGGCCGCGCTCGCGGCGCGCTGTAACTAGCCGTGTGCCGGCCTTCCGTGCACGGTAACGTCCAAACACGGCACCGCCGCTAGCGACGAGGCGGTGGCGGCGCGATGGTGTCAAGCCGGACGGGACTGGCTGACTTGCCGCTGGCTCCCATGGCCGCCGCCATCCGATACTAAATCCCGGTCGTGCCGTACACCACAGGTCGACACACCGGGCACAGGTGCCGACACACCGGACACAAGACGCGGACACGCCGACGATGTAGGTACTCCCAGGGCAGTATTGGCCGGTACGCCCGCTGATCGATGCCCCCGCACGGGGTAGCTGGCTACCGTTGCTTCCGTGACACCAGCAGTCCTGGGGAAGCCGGCCGGTGCCGGTCGGCTCCGGCGCCTGCCGGTGTTCGTGCTGCCGCTGGTGATCGCCCTGGCGCAGCTCCAGGGAACTCGCTTTGCCGCGATCAACCAGCCTGAGCGCGCCCCGCTCGACGCGCTCGCCATCGTGCTACTTGTCGCTGGTCCCGCCGCTCTGCTCGCCCGACGGCGCTACCCCGTACCGGTACTCGGCGCGGTGCTAGCGGTGACGGTGACCTACTACGCACTGGACTATCCCTACGGCCCGGCGTTTCTCAGCGTCGCGCTGGCTCTCGCCGGCGCCGTGCTGCGAGGGCACCGGCTGAGCGCGTGGATCGGCGCCGGTTTGGCATACGCCACGTTGCTGCTGGTGCATGCGCTGCCCGGGGGCGCGTCCGCACCCGGCGTCGCCCAGGCGGCCGGCATCGCGGCCTGGGCGCTCGTCGTACTGCTGGCCTGCGAGGGGCTGCGGTTTCGTGCTGAGCGCGGCGCCGAGGCGGCCCGATCTCGAGCTGAGCAGGAACGGCGGCTGGCCAGCGAGCAGCGCCTGCAGATCGCCCGAGATCTGCATGACGTGCTCGCGCACAACATCTCATTGATCAACGTCCAGGCATCGGTGGCGCTGCACCTGCTCGATGAGCAGCCGGCCGCAGCGCGCAGTGCGCTGGCCACGATCAAGCAGGCAAGCAAGGACGTGCTCACCGAGATGCGGTCGGTGCTGGGCGTACTGCGTGCGGTGGACGAGGCTGCGCCCCGCGTTCCGGCTCCGAGCCTAACCCGGCTCGACGAGCTGGTGCTCAGCAGCAGCGACGCCGGGCTGGACCTGCACGCCGAGGTGCGGGGCGATCCGGTGCAGCTGCCGACGAGCGTGGACGTCGCTGCCTACCGGATCCTGCAGGAAGCGTTGACCAACGCTGCCCGCCACGGCGCCACGACACAGGCCAATGCATTGATCACTTACCAGCCCGACGGACTCACAGTGCAGGTGGACAATCAGATGGCAAAGGCCACACCGTCGAGTGTGGAGGGCACCGGCAACGGAATCGCCGGGATGCGGGAACGGGTCACCGCGCTGGGTGGCCAGTTCAGCGCAGGGCCGCTGCCCGGCGGCCGCGAGTTTCGGATGCGGGCCAGCTTCCCGCTGAAAGCCACTGCGACGGAGAATGCCACGTGATCAGTGTGTTGCTCGCCGACGACCAGGCACTGGTCCGTGCCGGTTTCCGCGCGCTGCTCGACGCCCAGCCCGACATCCAGGTGGTGGCGGAGGCGGCCGACGGCGCTGTTGCCGTCGCTCTGGCCGTCGAGCTGCGCCCCGACGTGGTGCTGATGGACATCAGGATGCCGGGCACCGATGGGCTCGCCGCGACCAAACAGATCGCCGCCGATCCACGGTTGGCGGGCGTGCACGTGGTCATCCTGACCACCTTCGAGCTCGACGAGTACGTCTTCGAGGCGCTGCGCACCGGTGCCAGCGGTTTCCTGGTCAAGGACACCGAGCCGGCCGACCTGATCAGCGGGGTGCGCGCAGTGGCCGGCGGCGATGCACTGCTGTCTCCAGGCGTCACCCGGCGGCTGATCGCAGAGTTCGCCACCCGCGCCAAGCAGCCGGTGGACACCGCGGCGCTGAACGCGCTGACCGATCGGGAACGCGAGGTGATGGCGCTGGCCGCCCAAGGGCTGTCCAATGACGATATTGCCAGCACGCTGTTCGTCAGCCCGGCAACGGCCAAGACTCATGTCAGCCGCGCGATGGTCAAGCTCGGCGCCCGGGACCGCGCCCAGCTCGTGGTGATCGCTTACGAGGCAGGCCTGGTCCGCCCCGGCTGGCGGCCCTAGCCCCCTAATGCCGTAGGCGGCGCGACAGGAGGGCATGAGCACCTGACACACCGTGCATGAGAGGCGGACACGCGGGGTTTGAGGGGTTAGCGGCCCCGCCACACCGGATCCCGCCGCTCCAGCACGGCGGCCCGACCCTCCGCGGCGTCCTCAGTCGCGGCGACCACCCGGCGCATGGTCTCGCCGAACCGGATGGCATCAGTCATCGGCAAGTCAGCGGTGCGCACCGCGACCTCCTTGATCGCCCGTGCAGCCAGCGGCGCACCACCAACCAGCCGATCAGCCAATGATCGGGCAGCGTCCATCAGCTCGCCGTGCGGCACCACCCAACCGGCCAGACCGATCTCGTGGGCGCGTGCAGCGTCGATGCGCTCCCCCGTGAGCAGCAGCTCCATCGCGTATTGCCAGTTGATCTTTCGAGGTAGCCGGATCGCACCGACGATCGTCGGCACCCCGATCCGGACCTCAGGGAAGCCGAACTCCGCCCGCTCACTGGCGATCACGAAGTCACACCAGGTGACCAGCGTCAACCCGTAGCCGAGGCAGTACCCGTTGACCGCCGCGATGACCGGTTTGAAAATCTCCCAGCCGCTCTCGAACGAGTTCACCGTCGGGCGTTCCCAGAACGTGCCCCGGAAATCGCCGGTCGGGTCACCCTCACCGCGTAAGTCCGCCCCTGCGCAGAATGCCCGGCCGGCGCCGGTGACGATGCCCACCCACGCGTCCTCATCGTCGCGGAACCGGCTGAACGCCTCGTTCAGCCCGCGCCGCATCGCGCCGTCGATTGCGTTGAGCCGCTCCGGGCGGTGATACGTGATCGTCGCGACATGGCCGTCGAGCTGGTAGCGCACGGTCTCATTCACCGGCGCAGTATTACGAATCGAGACAGGGTTGAGTCGAACCGGAACAGGAGGACTGTGAGAACGTGTGGGTCCAACCCATCCGTGAGCCCGCACTGCTCGACGAGCTGGCCGGCCGGGTAACGCGGTTCCCCGGCCGTGCGCGGGTCATCATCGACGGCGCTGCACCGACCGAGCCAGTCGCGCTGGCCGACGCCCTGGTCGAGGCGCTGCGGCTGCGCGGCCGGCCGGTGCTGCGGGTGTCAGCGGCGGACTTCCTACGGCCGGCCTCGGTGCGATTGGAACACGGCCGCACCAATTCCGACGAGCTGCTGCACGGATGGCTGGACGAAGCCGGGCTGCACCGCGAGGTGCTCGAGCCAGCCGATCCCGCAGGTTCCGGCCAAGTGCTGCCCCAGCTGTGGGACAGCCGGGTGGATCGAGCGTATCGGGCGCAGCGGGTCGAGCTGGTGGCCAACGGGGTCTTGCTGCTTGCCGGGTCGCTGCTGCTCGGGCGGGGTCTGCCGGCCGAGCTCACCGTGCACCTGCAGCTGTCCGCGGCCGCGCTGGCCCGCAGGCTGGACCCGCAGCTGCACTGGACACTGCCGGCCTACCGCCGCTACGACGCCGAGCATCACCCGGCCGCCGCGGACGTGTTAGTACTGGCCGATGACCCGCGCCGGCTCGCGCTGAGGCATCGCTGAGCGTTGCCGCCGCTTGATCTTGCCCCAGGGCTTGTCCACCGAGATCGTGGTGGCGGCCCACAGGAACAGCAGGTGCACAGCCGATCCCGCGATTACCAGCCACGCCGGCGACCCTGCATTCACGCCAACACGCGACGCTTCCGCGGCGTGAACCACGGCCCGCTGCACCCAATCACCGGTCAACGCCACCGAGGTCACGATGACGGCCATAGCAAGGACCAGCTTGACGACGATCCACCAATACTGGAACAGCTGCCAGGGGGTCGCAACGGACAGGACAATCCCGGTCAGCAACGTCGCCACCGCAAAGAAGGGGATGACCGCGCCACCGATGCGTTCCATCATCGCGTAACAGGCGAGCACGAATGCTGGATGCGAGGCGGTTGCGGCGCTGATGCCCAGGGTGAGCATCGCGACGACGAGACCCAGCCATCCGGCTGACACGGTGATGTGCGTCGCCCGGACGAACTTGCGGGGTCGGCCGGACAGCTGCGCCTTAGCGGTCATCGCCTGAGAAATCATCACAGTGTCCTTGCCGTCACTCGCCGGGAACGGACCCAGCGGTAGTGCAACGCCACGCTCAGTGCAAGCCAGAACATCGGTCCGGCCGGCCAGAACCACGCAGCGGGGCCCAGCGTCCACCGCACGATCAGCACCGCAGCGAGCACCACCACGACCGCCACGTGCACGGCAAGCCGGCGCCGGACCCGGGGCTCCAGCGGCACGGAGAGGTCGGGCTCAGCCGGTGCTGCGGGCAGGTCGTCAGTAAGGCTGGCGAGGTCGGCACGGAGCTGGGCCGCGTAGGCGGCGGCTTGGCGCTCGTCTGCCTCAGCGAGGGTGAGCATCCCGACCGTGGCGGCATCGCGGACGCGGGCCGCAACCTGTTCCCGTTCGGCATCGGAGACCCGTAGCGAGCCCGGGTGGGTAGTTCGGTCGATGGTAGGCATGGCGTTGCTCCTCGTGGACCTTGCGGCAAATGGATCGGCCATGGCGTAGATGGTTCGCCACGGCGGCCTTGCGCGCGTCTAGCGCTGAGAGGCCGTTCGTGCACCTCCAGGGGAGGCCTACCGCCCCCGCTCCTGCTACCCCGGGAGTACGCGTACCTACTCCCGCGCCCGGCCTTCGCCGTCTGGATGCACAAAACGCGTCAGTACGCTCGGACGCCGTGAGCACACCGCAGATCACCTTGACCGCAAGGCTCAGCACCTCGGCGCTGGACGCGCGGCGCGGGGTGGTCCGGCTACACCCTGAGGTGCTCGACGCCCTGGGCTTGCGGCCGTGGGATGCGGTTCGGCTCACCGGCGCTCGGGTAAGCGCCGCGCTGGCGGCAGCCGGTCAGACCGCCCCGGGGATCGCGCTTCTGGACGATCTCACGCTGTCCAACCTCGGGCTGATCGAGGGCTCCGAAGTAATCCTCACGCCGGCGCAGGTGCCTGCGGCTCGATCGATCACCGTCAGCGGTTCGGCGCTGGTCAGCCGTTCGGTGAGTCCCGAGACGCTGCGGTTGGCGCTGGCCGGGAAGGTGCTCACCACCGGGGACGCGGTGTCCCTACTCCCCCAGGACGTGGCACCCGGCTCGGACACAACGGCGGTGCGCGGCCGGCTGTCCGCTGCGGTCGGGATCACCTGGACAAACGAGCTGCTCACCGTGACGGCGACCGACCCGGCCGGACCGGTGGCCCCACATCCGTCCACTGTGGTCGGCTGGCGGGACGGCCCACGCACCGGCGACCTCCCTGCGCCGGTGCAACCCCAAGACCCCGTTCCGGCGCCACCGGCCGCACCCGCCGTGGCCGATCTGGTGGGCGCCCAGGACGCCGCCCGCCGGCTGGCCGAATGGTTAGACCTCACCTTCCGCCAGCCCGACTTACTGCGCAGGCTGGGTGCCAGCACCCGCCTCGGGGTGGCAGTCCACGGGCCCGAGGGCGTCGGGAAGGCCACCATGGTGCGAGCGGTGGCCCGGGACGCCGGGGCCCACGTCGTCGAGCTGGCCGCGCCGAATGTGGCGGCGGTGGAGGCCGGCTCGGCCGCCCAGCGGGTGGGTGACGCGGTGGCGGCCACCCGCGCGCTGCAGCCCAGCGTGCTGCTGGTCACCGATGTCGAGGCGCTGTTGCCGGCTACCACCCCGCCGCCGCTGGCCACCGTCGTACTCGACATGCTGGCGCCCGCGCTGGATGGTGCCGTGCTCGTCGTCACCACCGCACACCCTGAGTCGATGGATCCGCGGCTGCGCGCACCTGACCTGATCGATCGTGAACTGTCCCTCGGATTGCCTGATGCCCGAGGCCGCACGGAACTACTCCGGGTGCTGCTCCGTGAAATACCGCTGGCCACGGACATCGATCTCGCGGCCGTAGGCGAGCGGACTCCGGGGTTCGTCGCCGCTGATCTCGTCGCACTTCGCCGGGAGGCAGCCGTGCGGGCCGCGCTGCGACATGCTGCGACCCACAATGCTGCGACCCAGACCGATGCAACGAAGCCAGAGCTGGTGATCAACCAGCAGGACCTGATCGGCGCGCTGGATACCGTCCGCCCGATCTCGATGTCTGGCTCGGACACCATCGCCACCGGTGGACTGACACTGGACGAGGTCGGTGACATGGCCAAGACCAAGCAGGCGCTCACCGAGGCGGTGCTGTGGCCGTTGCGCTACCCGGACTCGTTCATCCGGCTGGGCGTCGATCCACCACGCGGCGTGCTCCTCTACGGACCACCCGGCTGTGGCAAGACCTTTCTGGTCCGGGCGTTGGCCGGGTCCGGAGCCCTCAATGTGTTCTCCGTCAAGGGCGCCGAGTTGCTGGGCAAGTGGGTCGGCGAGTCAGAGCGTGCAGTACGCGAACTGTTCCACCGCGCCTCCAACGCCGCACCCGCGCTGATCTTCCTGGACGAGGTCGACGCGCTGGCTCCCCGGCGCGGTGGGTCTTCTGACGTCGGCGTTGCCGACCGAGT
>DASQVB010000328.1:0-2845 GCA_035640975.1 Pseudonocardiaceae bacterium | reverse complement strand
TCGTGCCGGCCCGACCCTTTTTCATCGGTAGAGACGGCTGGGTCCGGTCCAGGGCCTGGATCTGGCTTTTCTCGTCCATGCACAGCACAACCGCCTGGTCTGGCGGGTTGAGGTACAGGCCGACCACATCGATGAGCTTGTCTTGGAAGTGTCGATCGTTGGAGAGTGTGAAGGTCTTCACCAGGTGGGGCTTGAGCCCCCGCGCCGACCAGATGCGCGCCACCGTCGCCGAGCTGACCCCGGCCTGTTTGGCCATCGACCGGCACGACCAGTGCGTCTGGCCCTCAGGTTTGGAATGCAGCGTCAACTCCACGATCTCAGCGACCTTCTCATCACTGATCGACGGTTTGCGGCCCCGCCCTGTGGCCACCTCACCGAATCCGGTCAACCCCTCTTTCTCGAACTGACCACGCCAGGCCAGCACGGTCGGACGCGACACCCCAGCCACCTCGCTGATCTCCGAATTCGACACCCCATCAGCGGCCAACAACAACACCTGGGCTCGTTGCACCACATGGTGGGCAGCCACCCGCGACCTGACCAAGGATTCCAACACTTCTCGCTGCCCATCGGATATCACCAACGGCGCCGCTGCTCGACTCATGCATCACAGCATAATGAACTGTAAACTCAATTGCAAGACAATGCACTAGTACTGTGTTGATGCGGCGATGTGGTTGCGGGTGACGACCACTGCGGCGATCGCTGTGGTGATCGGGACGGCAGCGACGAGCCCGATGCTGCCGACGAGGGTGCGGACCACTTCTTGGGCGACGTTCTGTGCGGTGATCAGCGTGCCGAAGCTCTGCCCGGACAGCGAGAAAGCCAGCAGCACAGGCAACGCGGCACCGGCGTAGGCCAGTGCGAGCGTGTTCACTGCCGAGGAGATGTGGTCACGTCCGATCCGCAACGCCGCGGTGTAGAGAGCCCGAGCGCCCAGGGCGGGATTGGCTCGACGTAACTCCCACACCGCACTGGTCTGGGTCACCGTGACATCGTCGAGCACGCCCAATGCACCGATAATCATTCCGGCCAGCAGCAGCCCGCGGGCGTCGATTCCCTGCCCGAGCACGCTGATGAGGTTGGCCGTGTCGTCGTCCAGTCCGGTCAGCTGGGTGGCTGCGGAGAAAGCGGTACCCAGCACGCCGATCAAGCCGAGGCTCAATACCGTGCCTAGCACTGCGCTGGATGTCTGGGCGCAGAAACCATGGGTGAGATACAGCACCCCGAACATGATCACTCCAGCGGCCAGCACGGCGACAATCACCGGATCGGCACCGTTGAGGATCGCGGGAAACAGGTACACCGCCAGAACCAGAAAGCTGAAGCCGAGTGCGGCGAGCGACGCCAAGCCCTTCCACCGGCCGAGCAGCAGTACCGCCGCGGCGAACAGGGCAACGAGCCACAGCATCGACACACCGCGCTGGAAATCCTGAATCTGGTAAGCGCCTGGATCGGTGGGGTCCCCGCCGGTGTAAGCGAGCACGATCTGGTCACCGACGGTGAACCGCGGCGTGCTCGGCTCATCGGGTAGCACCTGCTGGATCGTGACACCCGGTGATTCGCCGTTGGCGAGCTGGACGTCCAGCGAGATGCACTTCTTGGCTTCATCGGCCCCGCCGATGCTTGCGCCATCGGTGCGTGCACCGTCGATGCTTGTACTGGCGCTGCTGCACGGGGCGGAGCTCGCCGCAAGAACCTCCCCGTGTACCGGCCGCTGTCCGAACCCGATGTCCACACCGCTGCGCGGCGTGTCGCTGGGCCAGGTCAGCCACAGGCCGACCAGGGTCACCAGCGCGACCGGCACCAGCACTGCGGCCAGCAGCATCCTTACCCGGCGAGACGCCGGCGGTGCCGGTCCGTGCCCCCCGTGGCCATGACCGTGGCTGGGGCCGTGGCTCGGTATCGAGCGCGCCGGTTCAGTAGCCCGCCGGTAGTGGTGCCTGCCGCTGCTGCGGTCAGCTGCACTCATCGACTGGGTATCCCTCTCTGATCGGCGCACCCCAGTTCCTAGCGGATCGAACATAGGTTCGATATGGTGGGCCGATGCGATGGGACAACCTGACGCTGTCCGACGAGTCCGCCCAGGAGGCGCTGTTCGGAGTGGGCGAGGTGATGACGCGCACCTTCGACACTCCGGAGTTCCGCGGGATGACCTTCTATGAAATACGCGCCCGCTCGGTCATCAACAAGGTACCGGGCGCGTCCCGGATGCCCTTCAGCTGGACGCTCAACCCCTACCGAGGCTGCAGCCATGCATGTATTTACTGCTTCGCCCGGCGGACGCACGAATACCTCGATCTTGACGCCGGGCTCGACTTCGAAACGAAGATCGTGGTGAAAGTCAACGCGCCGGAGCTGCTGCATAAGCAGCTCACCTCCTCGCGTTGGGCAGGGAACCATATCGCAATGGGCACCAACGTCGACCCCTACCAGCGTGCCGAGGGGCGCTACCGCCTGATGCCCGGCATTCTTGAGGCGCTACGTGACGCGCGGAACCCGTTTTCCATCCTCACCAAGGGCACTTTGGTGCTACGCGATCTCCCTCTGCTTCGCGAGGCCGCGGAGGTCACTGATGTGTCGGTCAACGTCTCGGTGGGATTCGTCGATGAGACGTTGTGGCGGCAGGTCGAACCCGGCACGCCCGCACCACGCGCCAGGCTCAGCGTGTGCCGCACGCTCACCGATGCGGGCATCGGATGCGGAGTGCTGATGGCGCCGATCCTGCCCTACCTCACCGACTCGCCCAGCCAGCTTGAGGCCACGGTGTCGGCGATCGCAGCGACCGGCGCACGCAGCGTGACCCCGCTCGTACTCCACCTGCGTCCCGGCGCTCGGGAGTGGT
>DASQVB010000327.1:0-2671 GCA_035640975.1 Pseudonocardiaceae bacterium | reverse complement strand
CCGCGATCACGCTCGGCGTGGTGATCACCCTGCTGCTCGGGGTGTTGCCCACCTTCGCCCTGGACTGGGCCACGCTCGGCGTGTTCGCCTCCTGATCTGGTGATGAGCGGGTCGACATCCGAGCAGGTCGCCGGCGTGGAGCTGACCGATCCGGCGCTGCGGGCCGCCCTGGAGCGAGGCTTGACCGAGGTCGAGGAGTTGCTGCACCGGGAGGTGCAAAGCGAGTTCCGCTTCCTCACCGAGACCTCACTGCACCTGGTCGATGCCGGAGGCAAGCGATTCCGTCCGCTGTTCACCCTGCTCGCCGGCCAGTTCGGGCCCGACCAGGGGCGGACCCAGGACGTGGTACGCGCGGCGGCGGTGGTGGAGCTGGTGCACCTCGCCACGCTCTACCACGACGACGTGATGGATGAGGCCACCATGCGGCGCGGGGCAGTGAGTGCCAATGCCCGATGGGACAACACAGTCGCGATCCTCACCGGCGACTTCCTGTTCGCGCACGCCTCCCGGCTGGTCGCCGACCTCGGGCCCGAAGCTGTGCGGATCATCGCCAGCACCTTCGCCGAGCTGGTGACCGGCCAGATGCGCGAGACCACGGGGCCGGTCCCCGGCACCGACCCGGTGGCGCACTACCTGGCGGTGGTCGCGGAGAAGACCGGATCGCTCATCGCTACCGCGGGCCGCTACGGCGCGATGTTCTCCGGCGCTTCCCAGGAGCGTATCGACGCGCTGCGCCGGTTCGGCGAGAAGATCGGCACGGCGTTCCAGATCTCCGACGACATCATCGACATCGCCTCGCCGGCCGCCCAGTCCGGCAAGACGCCGGGCACCGACCTGCGCGAAGGTGTCCGTACCCTGCCGATGCTCTACGCGCTGGCCGAACCGGGCGTCGACCGGCTCCGCGTGCTGCTGGCCGAACCGTTGACCGATGACACGTTGATCGCCGAGGCATTGCACCTGCTGCGCACCTCACCGGGCCTGGGTAGGGCGGTGCAGTCCTTGCGCTCCTACACCGACTCCGCGCGCGCCGAACTCGCGGTCCTGCCTCCCGGCCCAGCCCGCGAAGCCCTCGCTTCAGTCACCGACTACCTAGCCGCTCGCACCGGCTAACTCGCCCTGCCTGAAACCGTTCATTCGGCTCCGAATGACGCCTCACGTGCGGTCGAAACCCGGATTCGGCTCCGAATGGCGCCTCCGCGTCAGCCCGGAACGGAGCGAGGCGAGTTGAGGTTCCGTTTCGTAGGTGACTGCGTCGGCGTGTAGGGGCATGACGGCGGTGGCGCGGAGCGCGGCCTTGGTGGCGACTACGAGATGACGGGGAGCTGCTGCGGTACGGCGCGCGAGATGGACGGCAGCGGCCACCACCGCCTGGTGGGCGGCGGGAGAGCGGGGATCGCCGCTGTCCACCTCCACCAGACGGTAGGCCAGTCCGGTGCCTACTGCCTCCCGGGCGTCCAGCGGTTCGCCGAACAGCGCCATCGCGGCGGCGATCTGGGGGCCGGCGGCGCGTTGCACCAGCCACGTCATGCCCCCGCCGGGATGGATGCCCAGCTGTAGGAAGCGGGCGTCGAAGGATGCGCCGGGGCCGGCCAGGCGCAGATCGCAGGCCAGCGCCAGGTTGAGCCCGGCGCCCACGGCGGGCCCGTTGACGGCGGCGATGGTGGGCACCACGGCGTTGGCTACTGCGAGGAAGCCGGCGTAGATGCGGCGTAGTTCGGTGGCTGAGCCGGACTTTCCGGCGGCGGCGAGCGCGTCGAGGTCGCCGCCGGCGCAGAAGGCGGGCGGGGTGCCGGTGATCACGATAGCGTGCACCGATTCGTCGCTGTCGCATGCCGCAACGGCGCGAGCCAACCGATCGGATAGCTCGACGGTCAGGGCATTTCGGCGGACCGGATTGGAGACCGTCAGCACAGCAACTCCACCGCGCCGCTCTTGAAGCACATCCATACTCGTGAGTGTGTAACAGTGTTCCAGCACTCGATGCCACTCACGAGGGTATTGGTGGCCGCTCCAGCAAAGTGGAGAGGACCACGGTGGACACCGTCTGATCCACGAACTCCACTGCACGCAGCCGTTCCAGCGCGGTCTCCAGGTGCGCAATGCCCCCGGCGCGCAGGTGCACGATCGCGTCCGCAGCTCCGGACACCGTGTAGGCGGCCACCACTTCGGGCAGCGGTTCCAGCCCGGCTCTCAGCCGGGTGGGAGACACGTTGCCCCGGCAGTGCACCTCGACGAAGGCATCGGTGCCCCAGCCCAACGCACCCGGGTCCACCACTGCCGTGAAGCCGCGCAGCACGCCGGTGTCGAGCAGTTTGTCCACCCGGCGCTTCACCGCAGGCGCGGAAAGCCCAACGACGCTACCGATCTCGGCGTAGCTGGAGCGGGCGTCGGCAACCAGCTGCGCCACAATCTGACGGTCAAGCGGATCCATGCGCAACATTATGGTGGTATACCGGCAACGAAACGCCATTGAGCACTGTGTATGTCGCTCATACCATCGGATCATGTCATCGGCTCTGAAGTCGGCACGGTCATTACGGGTAGGAACCGGACGCCGGTACCTGATGTGCCCCCCGCGGTTTTTCACCGTGAGCTACATGATCAACCCTTGGATGGATTCCAGCCAGCCGGTGGATACCGCGCGGGCGATGGCGCAGTGGACCGCGCTGGC
>DASQVB010000326.1:0-16061 GCA_035640975.1 Pseudonocardiaceae bacterium | reverse complement strand
TGCACGAACGCGCGGTGCTCCTCACTACTGGCGAGCACCTCATCGATCTGGGTCAGCACGCTGGCAGCCGCAGCATGCAACTCCCCGGCGTCGAGCTGCAGCCCGGCCACGGTGGCCAGCGCGTCGACGAGTGCGGCGCTGGCTGCTGGGTAAGGCAACGCTGCCAAGTAATGGGGTACCCGCGCCCAGATCCCGATGGCGGGGATGCCCGCGGCGGCGAAGCCTTCCTGCAGTGCGGTCTGTATTCCAGCTGGCACCTCGGTGCTGCCCGGTACTACACCCACCTGCGCTGCCAGCTCGGCCGTGGTGGCGATCCCCGTCAGACGGACCGGCCGGGTGTGCGGCACCCCAGCGGCGTAGGCCCCGAGGCTCACCACAAGCCGTACTCCCAGCTCCTTGGCCAGGCCCACGACGGCACGTACGAAAGCATGCCAGGCCATGTCCGGCTCGGGGCCGATCAAGACCACGGCACTCCTGCCGGCGCCGTCCTGACCGGCTCGCAGCTGGATCTCAGGCCAGTTCACGCCGGTAAGGACGCCATCGGAGATTCGGGCGGTGGGACGGCGAGCCCGGAAATCGATGAACTCGTCCGCGGTGAAGGTGGCCAGCACCTCGGTCGGAATCGTCTCGAGAACCGCAGCTATGGCGCCTTGGGCCCCGAACCCAGCATCGAGCCAGCTGTCGGTGGCCAGCAGCAGCACCGGCGCCTCCAGCGCGCGGTGAGCGTGCAACTCGTAGTAGGCGGCCATCATCGGACGGTGGGGATCTGTACCGGGATGCTCATAACGACAAGTCTCCTGCTCATCTGGATTCTGGATGAAGTGGGCAACGGAGATTCAGACGCACACGACTATTACCGGGCCAGCAAGTTCAGGGCGATGAGCGGGCCCGCGTCGAGGACGGAGCTCAGGCCGCCGGCTCCTCGTGACGACCAGGCGCGAGATAAGGAACGCTGACCTCGGCCGCGAGCGCCCGAAGTTCGTTCTCGACGAGGGAACCGTGCTCAGCCTGATGTTCAGCAAGCCAAGCATCGACCAGACGAGCCGTCGACTTGAGTGCCCTTGGCTTCCCGAACTCAACAGCAGGGCTGTTCGGTCGACCCGGGACAACGCTGCTCTTGAGTTCGGGAACTCAGGGTCAAGCTTGAAGAGCTGTGGGCCACGCCTGTAGCCCGCAGCATGCCCTGACCGAGCTAAGCGGTCGCGGTTGAGCAGTGCGAACTTCTGCAAAGACCTATGAATCCGTGGTTACGATGTTGCCTGGAGCCACCGAGGGGAGACCGTCGTGCCAGCAATGCGGCGCATCGTGCACCAGGTGCGCTCTGTCGAGATCGGCGCCGGCACCCGATACGAGCAGCACCATCTCGTGGTCGGCCGGGACCAGGCCGAGGCGCTGTTCGCCGATCCTGCGCTGGCGGAGGTGCGGGTGCACAGCACGGTCCCCGGGCAACGGGCCCGGATCATCGCGCCGCTGGACGTGGTAGAACCGCGATCCAAAGGACCGGGTGGGGGAGCTTTTCCCGGCTGGATGGCGCCGGTCAACCACGAGCGTGGCGGTGACACCCACGTGCTGCGGGGGGTCGCGGTGCTGGCCGCCGGGCATCTGCCGCGCAATCAGGAGGGCTTGATCGACATGTCCGGCCCGGCCGCCGAGCTGTCCCCGTTCGGCCGAACGAACAACGTCGTGATCGAGTTCGACCGCCCGGACGACGCCTCCTGGCAAGAGGCCGAGGTCGCGCTGCGCCGCGGGTTGCTGCGGCTCGCGGTGCACCTCGCGGATGCCGCCGTCAACGCCGCACCTGATGCCGTGGAAGAACTGGCGCCACCGCACCGGCCCGGCACGTCCACCGGCGGGCTGCCCCGGGTCGGAGTGATCACTAACCTGCAGACCCAGGGGGCGTTCAAGGATGTCTTCGTCTACGGGCGCAGCATGGCGGGCTGCCTGCCGACCTTGTTCGACCCCGCCGAGATTGAGGACGGGGCCGTGGTCAGCGGCCAGTACGGGCATCCGGCGCTGCGCAACCCGACCTACCTGCACCAAAATCACCCGGTGATCGCCGAGTTGCGGGCCCGTGATGGGCGCGACCTGCACTTCGCCGGAGTGGTGCTGTGCCCGGAGCCGGTGGAGCAAGGCGACAAGGAGCTGGTCTCGACGCACGCCGCCTGGGTGTGCCGCGCCGCCGGCTTCGACGCCGCCATCGTGACCAAGGAAGGCGCGGGCAACGCCGACAACGACCTGATGTTGAAAGTTGATGCGTTGGAGGCCGACGGTCTGACTGCGGTGGCGCTGTACGCCGAGATGTCCGGCGCCGACGGCACCGGTCCGCCGCTGGTCGCCGGCCCACGGCGGGGTGCAGTGGTCAGCACCGGCAACTACGATCAGCGGGTGCAGCTACCCGCGGTCGAGCAGGCGTTCGGGGGCACCCGGCTGCGTATCGCCGACGCGGCGGCCACCGCCGCAGTGGAGGTTCCGACCGCCACGATCCTGTGCGCCCTGAGTCCGTTAGGCGCCGGGCGGCTGACCTGCCGATCCGAGCAGCAGTGGGAAGGCGTTGCCTGATGCGCATCGTGCACTACGTCAACCAGTTCTATGCCGGGCTCGGCGGCGAGGATGCCGCCGGGATCGGCCCCCAGGTGCTCGATGGTCCGGTGGGCCCCGGGCGGTTGCTGACGCAGTTGTTGGGCGATGAGCACCAGATCGTGGCCACGATCGTGTGTGGGGACGACTACGCAGCCTCCAACGCCGCCGTCGCTGACGAGCTGCTCGAGATGGCCCGCAACGCCGGTGCCGAGCTGCTGGTCGCCGGACCTGCATTCGGTAGCGGGCGCTACGGGCTGGTCTGCGCGCGGCTGGTCGCCGCTGCCCACGCCGCCGGGCTACCGGCGTTGGCAACGATGCACCCCGACAACCCTGGCATCCCGGACGCGGGAGCCGCGCCGGTTGTGGCCGCGAGTGCGACCGCCCGGGAGATGCGCCCAACCCTGAAGACCGTCGCCGCCGCCCTCACGAAGCTGGCCACCGGCGCAACGCTGACCGCGGCAGACGGGCGGGTCGCCCGAGCCGCCAGGATCGGCCGGCTGGTCGAGCGCCGTGCCGCCGCGCGGGCCGTCGAGCTGGTGTTGCGCCGGCTCGGTGGCGACCGGGAATCCACCGAGGTCCCCGTCGGGGGGTTCGACGCCGTCGACCCGGCCGCACCAGTCGACAAGGCAGCCGGCGTGACCATCGCGCTGGTGACCGAGGGTGCCGTGGTGCCGGCCGGGAACCCGGACCGGCTCGAGTCGGCTCGCGCAACCCGCTGGCTGCGCTACCGGATCGAGGGCCTTGACGGCCTCACCACCGGCGACTGGGAGTCGGTGGCCGGCGGCTTCGCAACCACCGCTGCCAATGCCGACCCGAATCGGCTGCTGCCGCTGGACACCGCCCGTCTACTCGAGCGCGAAGGAGCGATCGGCCGGCTGCACGACGAGTTCCTGGTCACGGTGGGCAACGGCACGTCGGTCGCCGCCGCGCGTCGGTTCGGCATCGAGTGGGCCGCGGAGCTTCGCAAGGCAGGCGTGCAGGCGGCGATCCTGACCGCCACTTGAGGCACCGGAACGCGTTGCGGGTCAACGCTTGCCAAGGAGCTGGAGCGGGCTGGAATCCCGACCGCCCTGATCACCAACCTGGTGACGATCGCCGAGCAGGTCGGCGCGCCGCGCATCGTGCCGGGTCGCGGCATTCCCTACCCGTCTGGCGACCCGAACCTGCCGCTGCCGGCCGAGCAGGCGTGGCGGCGACGGTTGGTGATCCGCGCACTCGACGCGGTCACCACCGCGGTCGAACGTCCGACGACCTTCGAGGTCGACGTCGTGGAGGGGATCGATGCCTGAAGCAGCGGTGGTCCGAGCCGCCGGCGTCGTGCTGGCGCACACCCCCGGCCTGGCCCGGCACGGCTCCAAGCCGATGCGAACCCTGGCCGGTGACGCCGACCTGACGGCCAGCTTCCTGGCCAACTTGCGCAGCTTCGACGATGCCGTCGGCTACCCACCGCACCAGGCGTTCCTGGGCGCGTGCCATCCCCGCGAGCTGCCGCCCCGCCCATGGGTCGGGGCTGGGTTTGCCGGTGCGCAACGCGTCGGGCCGTTCGGGGAGCTGATGCCCGAGGACGAGTTCCTCGGGCTGATGGCCGCCGTCGACGAGTTCGATTTGCTGGTCCTGGATCCGGAGGTCGCCGAGCGGGCCGCCAAGCGGCTGGCCGAGCATCCGCTGGCGGCGCACCTGGACCTGAGCCGGATCGCCGCGGCGGCCGGTGATGCCGCTGCTACCGTCGCTGCCGGTGCCCTGCCCGTGCACCTGGCTGGGCTGCCGGATGGGGTCGGTCTGGCGGGGGCACTGCGCGGTGCGCACGCCGAGGACGAGTCACTGGTAGCCCACGTGCTGCTGGAGAACCTGGCCTGCAAGGCCACCGGCATCCTGGCGACGCTGCACCTGCTGCACGACCACGGCCTGGACCCGGCGGCCATCGGCTACACGATCTCCTGCTCCGAGGAAGCCGTCGGCGACCGCTACCAGCGTGGCGGGGGCAACATGGGCAAGACGATCGCCGCTGTGGCCGGCCTGGCCGAGTCATCCGGTGCCGACGTCAAGAACTTCTGCGCGGCGCCGATCCCCGCACTGGTGATCGCGGCCAGCCTCGTGGTGGCGGGCGTAGTCGAACAGGTCGCCGTGGTCGCCGGAGGCTCGCATCCCAAGCTTGGAATGAAGTTCGAGGGTCACCTGCGCCATGACCTGCCCGTGCTGGAAGACGTGATCGGCGGCGTCGCGATGTTGGTAACCGCCGACGACGGCGTCTCACCCCGGATCAGGCTCGACGCCGTCGGCCGCCACCGGGTCTCCTCGGGCGGCTCCGGCGCTCAGATCTTGCACGATCTGGCTGTGCGACCGCTGGAGGGAATCGGCGCCCGGATGCTCGATGTCGACGACTACGCCACCGAGCTGCACAACCCGGAGATCACCGAGCCGCAGGGCTCGGGCGACGTTGCGGCGCGCAACTACCGCACGATCGCGGCGCTGGCCGCTCGCCGCGGGGAGATCACCCGTGAAGGGATCAACCCGTTCGTCTCCGAGCGTGGCATGCCGGGTTACGCCCCTACCCAGGGTCACCTGGCTTCAGCGGTGTGTTACCTGCCGCATGCCCTGCAGCGGCTGACGACCGGATCGGCCGACCGGGTGTTGCTGCTGGCCAAGGGCAGTTTGTTCCTGGGACGGATGAGCCAGCGGTCCGACGGCATGAGTGTCCTGCTGGAACGCAACGGAGGCTGAACTCATGGGTCAGGTGATGGATGCGACGAAGGAGAACTTCGACGAGCTCGTCGGATCGGGCCTGGTGCTCGTCGACGTCTGGGCCGAAAGTTGCCGTCCATGCGTGGCGTTGGCGCCGCACATGGCAAGCATCGCAAGTGCCAATCCAGACCTGACCGTGGTCAAGCTGGATGCCAGCAAGGCGCGACGGTTGTGCATGTCGTTGCAGGTACGCGGGCTTCCTACCATGCTGCTGTTGCACGACGGCCAGGAGGTGGCCCGGATCTGCGACCCCAACCTGGTAGCAGATCAAGTCGATACGTGGCTGGCCACAGCGCTAACCCAGTTACCGGCAAAGGAGGCATGAATGTTCGACGGCAAGCAGGTTATTGTGATCGGTGAACGCGACGGCATTGCGGGACCCGCGATTGCGGCCTGCGTCCAGGCGGCAGGGGCACCGGTGGCCTACGTCGCCACCGAATGCTTTGTTTGAACGGCTGCCGGAGCCATGGACCTGTCCACCCAGGAGACGATCAAGCGCCTGGTCGACCAGCACGGCGTGGATACGCTGCTGGTGCTGCTCGGTGCCCCGGACGCGGAGAGCGCCGGGATCGCCGCCGAGACGGTGGTGCTCGGTGATCCGAGCTGGGCAGGACCGTTGGCCGGGGCCCAGTTGGGCCTCCCCGTGTACCACATCCTCGAAGACCAGGTGCGCGACGCCGTTCCCGGTGAGGTGTGGGAGGAGCAGGTCGGGTTGATGGTCGACGTACTGGAGGTGGATGCCATCGCCGACGCAGTGCGGGAGTTCCGCGAGCAAGCGCCCCGCTAACCGCAGGACAGGAGCCAAGGCGGCTCGATCGACTAGACCTTCACCCGGCGGGGCCGCTGCCGGCGGGCCTGGCCTTCGCCGCCGGAGCGGTCGCGTTCGTCGCCATCGACACGCGCTGGACCGAGTGGCCGCCTCGGCGCGGCCGGGTTCTTCACTCGTCGTGCTGAGCGGCTGAGGACCGCGGGGGCTGTCACCTCCCGCTGCGTCCAGCTCGGCCACGTGCCGGCTCCGTGAGAGGAAGGCGTACTTGAAACCGGGTATTACCCGGTTCGGAGATCACCCGCATGCTGCCGCCGTGCCGGTTGACCACGATGCGCCAAGACACGTCCAGCCCGAGGCCGGTGCCTTCCCCAACAGGTTTGGTGGTGAAGAAGGGTTCGAAGATCTGCTGGTGCATATCGTCAGGAACCCCAGGGCCGGTATCCCCGATCTCGACCAGCAGCTGCTCACCGTCGCGGGCCGTGTGCAAGGTAAGGGTTCCGCAGCGGTGCATGGCATCGACGGCGTTGTCGATGAGGTTGGTCCACACCTGATTGAGCTCGGCGGCGTAAGCGGGCACCTTCGGCAGGCTGGAGTCGTAGTCCTTCACGACCCTGACCTGGTCACCGATCTTTCGGCTCAACATGATGAGAGTCGAATTGAGGCCGTCATGAACGTCGATGGACTGGTGTGACGAGCGGTCCATCTGGGAGTACTGCTTGGCGGCACCGACCAACGCGGAGATGCGGCCGGTGGCGTTCTCGATCTCACTCAGCAGCGTCTCGGTCTCGACCGTGTAAGCCAGCCACCGGACGGCACCGTCGAGGTAGCTGGCGTCCAGTGCGTCCGCGACGCGCTGCAGGTCGTCGACGCCAACACCCCCCGCGACCAGCGTCGGCGCGATCTCCCACCCGGAGGTGGCACCGTTGTCGTCAAGCCAGTCGGCCAGCTCATCCTCGCGGTCGCTGGCCTGCAGCGGGGACAGTTCCGGCACGCTGGGCATCCGATTGACGATCTCTTCCTGGATGGCCGTGAGGTGCTTGAGCTCGTCGGCTCCCAGCTCAGAACCGGCGAGCACAGCAAGTTTGTGCCGCATCCCGGCGACCCGTTCCCGCAGCGCCACGGTCGCCCGTCCGGCAGCCGCCGCTGGGTTGTTCAGTTCGTGCGTCAAGCCTGCAGTCAGTTTGCCGAGTGCAAGCAGCCGCTCACGCTGACCGATGAGCTCATCGGCGTTGCGGAGCCCCACGAACATGCCCTGCAGCAGGTGGGTCGCCATGGGGTACCACTGGCGGAACACCACGGCGAAATCAGCAGCCGGCAGCGCCAGCACAGCGCTGTCCGCGGTGGTGCGTACGGAGTTCGTGTAGACCTGGGACACCTGATCGCCGAGGTAGAACTGGGTGGCTCCGGCGTACACGCCGGGCTGATCACTACGGGTGATTTCGACATCGTCGCCTCGGACCAGCCGGGACAGCGCCACCCCGCCGGACAGCAAGATGTAGAACCACTTCGCGGGCTCTCCCTCGGTGGCGATCTCCGTGTCCGCGCCGTAACGCTCGACATGGCCGTGCTCGGCTACCCACGCCAGCTGGTCGTCCTGGAGATCCTCGAACAGGAACAGCGTGCGTAACGTTGCGGGGCTGACGCGCTCGGGCGTGGTCACCGGTCCTCCAGGTAGCGATGCACCAAGGTGACGGCCATCGCGCCCTCCCCCACCGCGGAGGCGACCCGCTTCACCGACTCGGCCCGAGCGTCTCCGGCGACCAACACCCCGGGCAGGCTGGACTCCAGGTAATAGGGGTCACGCTCGGCTGGCCACCCTGGAGGGCGGCGACCGTCGATGAGTAGATCAGGACCGGTCAGCACGAAGCCCTTTGGATCTCGGCGCACGGCCTCGCCGAGCCACTCGGTGCGGGGGGCGGCACCGATGAAGATGAACATCGCGGCGGCAGGAACCGTTTCTCCTTGGCCGCTGCGGTCGAACAACGTCAGCTGCTCCAAGTGTTCAGTCCCGTGCGCCGCCCCCACCACAGTGCCGGTACGGACGATGATGTTGTCGATCCCGTCCAGCTGCTTGATCAGGTAGTGCGACATCGAATGGTGCAGCGACGCGCCACGCACCAGCACCGTCACCGTGCGCGCGTAGCGTGAGAAGAATACCGCGGCCTGCCCGGCCGAGTTCGCGCCTCCGACGACGTAGACGTCCTCGCCTTCGCACGAAGGTCCTTGGGTCATCGCAGACCCGTAGTACACGCCGCGCCCGGTGAGCTCGGCGATACCCGGCGCCTCCAGGGTCCGGTACGACACCCCGGTCGCGAGGATGATCGCGTGCGCCGCGAGTTCAGTGCCGTCACCGAAGCGCACGACACGAGCGGAGCCTCGGGCTTGCAGCGCAGTGACCTCGCGGGCCGACAGCACCTCGGCGCCGAACTTCTGTGCCTGCCTACGGGCGCGGTCGGTGAGCTGGGCACCGGACACGCCGTCGGGAAAGCCGAGGTAGTTCTCGATCCGTGAACTCTGCCCGGCTTGCCCACCGGTGGCCGCTCGTTCAACCAGCACGGTGCGCAGGCCCTCCGAAGCCCCGTAGACCGCCGCGCCGAGGCCAGCTGGACCGGCTCCCACCACAACCAGATCGTAGAAATCGGTGGCCGGTTCGGTCGACAACCCGACCGCGGCAGCGATCCCGGCATCGGATGGGTTCTGCAGCACCGCGCCGTCCGGAGTGATCAGCACCGGGACGTCCTCCGCGGCTGCGCCGGCCGCAGCCAGCAATCGCCGCCCCTCCGACTCGTCGACGCTGTACCACCGATAGGGAACAGAGTTGCGGGCGAGGAAGTCCCGCGCCCGGTAGGACTCGCTGGACCAGCGATGGCCGACCAGCTTCGTCTCTTCCACTGGCCGGTCGCCGAGCGCACGCCACATCTCAATGAGCGCGTCGACGACCGGATACAGCTTCTCCTCCGGCGGTTCCCAGGGCTTGAGCAGGTAGTGGTCCACGTCAACCACGTTGATCGCCTGTATCGCGGCGTCGGTGTCGGCGTAAGCGGTGAGCAACGCCCGGCGCGCCAGCGGGAAGAGGTCCATGGCCTCTTCGAGGAACTCGATGCCGTTCATCTGCGGCATCCGGTAATCGGCGAGCATCGCCGCGACCGGCTCGCCGCGCAGCTTCAGCTCCCGTAACGCCTCCAGCGCTTGGGCCGCCGAGTCGGCTCGCACCACGCGGTAGTTCTCGCCGTAGCGACGGCGCAAGTCACGAGCCACTGCGCGTGACACGCCGGGATCGTCGTCGACCGTGAGCAGCACCGGCTTGATCATGTTGAAGCGACCTTGCCGTGTCTTGGCGATCCCGCTCTCCAGATCGTTCGAGTGTGATCAACCACCGACCCTCCCTCCGTCAGGTGTCCCGCACCACGCCTTCTCCGGATCACCTCACACGACCGTCGCTCACAACCCAAACGAGCTGGGCCGTGATGGCAACGCTAACCGTGTTGACCCCCTCGACGGGAGAAACTCACGCTGCGGATTCATGGCGGGCTCCCGGGGTGATTCACTCTGGTCGTCACACGATCTCCAGGTGGTGCGGAGGATCACGGCCGCCGCGTGGGGGGATGCCGGGCCAGCGGTGTGACGCCCCAACAAGCTTGCCAGGCTTCCGCGGCGCTTATGCGGTGAGTGCCTGGGCCAAGGCCAGTCCACAGTAGGCGGCGCCCAGGCCGGCCAGGACGCTGGCGGTGGCGTTGACGGCCGCATAGAAGCGGGCCTGCTCCTGGGCCAGGCGCACGGTTTCATAGCCAAAGGTGGAGTAGGTAGTCAGCGCACCGCAGAACCCGGCCCCGACCGCGGCCATCACCGGCTCGCTTACCGAGAGGCCGGCGAGCAGGCCGAGCAGGAACGATCCCGCGACGTTCACCGTGAGGGTGCCCCACGGGAACAGCGAGTCATGTCGGGCCTGGATAAGCCGGTCGGTCAGATAGCGGGCTGGCGCACCGAGGGCGGCGCCGAGCGCCACCAGCACGACCCCGATCACCGCGGACAACCACAAGATCCGCGTCGTGTGGATGCGCGAGGACACGCCGTAGCCGCCATTCCGCGGCTCACGCTCGCGCCGGCCAAGCCCGCTTCGTGGGCTCGGTACACGATCTCGTGGTAGAGCCGGCGGTGGTGCCATAGATCGGTGTCGCCGATGAAGATCGTCAGGCGCAGCGCGAAACCGTGCAGCTTCATCACTACTCCCTCGGTCCATGCCGGCCGGCGCGGGCCAGCACCCGGATCAAGGTGGACGTCAAAGCCGAGCCCGCCAACACCGCGACCACCGCCGCAGCCAGGGTGCCGCTCAGGTATGCGAGGGCCAGGCGGGCGGCTCCGGCCGCCACCGCCTCCTGAACCTCGACGACGTAGGTGGAAAACGTGGTGAACCCGCCCAGCACCCCCACCCCCAAAAACGGGCGGACCAGCCGGTGCGCACCGAGTTGGTCGATGCACACCATCAGCACCCCGATCAACCCGCAGCCGGCCACATTCACCGCGAACGTTGCCCACGGGAAACCTGCCGCACCGTGCGGAAAAGCCACGCCAAGCCCGTAACGAGCCAGCGTGCCGAGCACACCCCCCACCGAGATCACCGAGAGGATCTCCAGCATGGCGCCTGTCAGCTCCCGGCGCTGCGCTGGGACGTGCAGGTCGACATCAGCGCCCACCAGCTGCACGGCAGACCGCGGCGTGACTGAGTCGGGCATTCGACTCCTCCGCACCAGGCAACTGTGATCGCTGGTAGGGCCATTGGTGACGGGCTTCGCGGTTCACCCCAACGACGGGGTCCGGCGGGCTCCACCGCCGCACACCTCTTCGGGTGCGGTCACCAGCGTAGGCGATCAAACGCGGTTTCCGTCAGCCGACGACACAACCGCGCGTGCAGTGCTCTCGTCCTACGGCCGGTGTTCTTGTGAGGACGGCATGCCACCGTGTACAGCAGTTCCGGCGATCGCGCTGACCGCCACGTTGCCGATCGCCTGCACCGTGGCGAGCAGACCGAACGCTGAGCCGCGAATCGCCTGCGGTGCGAAGGCAGCCACCGCGGCGTACTCGACGGTCACTGCGCAGCCAATGCCAACGCCAGCCAGGGCGAATGCCACACCGATCAGGACGATCACCGGTCCAGAGACCGCAAAGGAGCGCAGACACTGACCCGTCCTAGCAGGTCAATGCTCGCTTTCGGTGCGTGGCGGGTCAAGGATTCGAACCTTGGAAGGCATCAGCCGACGGATTTACAGTCCGCTCCCATTGGCCGCTCGGGCAACCCGCCTAGTGGCCGGGTGTGCCGGCCGTGGGCCCACAATACACAGGGTCACACCGGTCTGACGGGTAAGGTCGGCACCGGCTCAGCGAGAGGAGGCTGCAGTGGCGGATCCGTCGTTCGATGTGGTTAGCAAGGTAGACCGGCAGGAAGTGGACAACGCGCTCAATCAGGCGGCCAAGGAGCTGTCGACCCGGTTCGACTTCCGAGGTACCGGGGCGAAGGTGAATTGGACCGGTGAGGAGGCGGTGACGATCGAGGCCGAGACCGAGGAGCGCTGTCTCGCCGCTATCGACGTGGTGAAGGGCAAGCTGATCAAGCGCGGCATCTCGCTGAAGTCCTTCGATGTGGACGAGCCGGCACTCTCGGGCAAGGTCTACCGGACCACCGGGCGCATCCTGCAGGGCATCAGCCAGGACAAGGCCAAGGAGATCGCCAAGGCGGTGCGCGACGAGAAGCTCAAGGGTGTCCAGGCCCAGATCCAGGGCGACCAGCTTCGCGTCTCGGGCAAGAAGAAAGACGATCTGCAAGCCGTCATCGCCCTGCTCAAGGGCCGCGACTTCGGCGTTGCCCTGCAGTTCACCAACTATCGCTAGGCACCCTTCGCACACCTGGCAGGCCCCTCGCACCCCTTCTGAACTGCTGGCATGACGTTGGTCACCGTGGGTCGTTTGCGGACGTTTTGCGGACTAGCTGCGGACTGATGAAGATCATCTGAGCCGTCCCGGGCGGACCGTCGCGCTCACATTGTGAGCACCAAGATCAGTCACCGCCTCAGCATGCAGGTGGAGCGTCGTCACCGGCGAAATCGCCGGCCCCCACGGTGTGCACGAGTGGTCCTGGCACTCGGACGAACCTATGACGGGTCCATGAACGGTCCAGCTCACTCCATTCGGTGCAGTCGAGCGAAGCGCAACAATCAGTGGGCTACGATCCGCTTGGAGGTCAACGTCTACCGGTCGGCGGACCGACGACGGCAGCAGGTGCACGCTCCGGGTGATCCACGAACTCGACGGCGCGTGGACTTTCGTGGCCTCGGTGCGACCGGCATGCGGCTGTCCAAGGCCCACGCCGTCGCGCTGTGCGAGTCGGTCCTGGAGCGTGCCCGATGATCGCGCAGGTCAACGGTGACCCGTGGATCGATGCCTGGGGCAAGCTCAAGGCGTGCATCAGAAGCGGCGCGAGTGAGCAGGAGGCCACCGAGTACGCCCGGGAGCTGGGGCGTGGTCTGCCTGACGCCTGTGACCCGGTGGCCAACACGCAACAAGCCGACGCGGTGCAATGGATCGTACGGGAAACTTTGAGCTGAAGGAGGAGACATGGACAAGGCTGCGCTGTACGCACGTGACCTGAGCGGTACCCCGTGGCGCAAGAGTTCGTTTAGCAACGACATCGAGTTCGAATGCGTCGAGGTCGCCGACCTTGGTGACGGCGCCGTGGCGCTGCGCGACTCCACCGACCACACCCGGGCGCCGTTGAGGTTCACCGCGCGAGAGTGGGCGGCATTCACCGCGGGAGTCCGTGACGGGCAATTCTGACATGTTCTCGGGAAAGGCCCGGCTGGGGTGACCACCCTGGCCGGGCCGTTCTCTGTGCGGGGTCACTGTCGAGGTGCCACGGCAGGGGCCTTCCCGGCCGCGGCCTGTGGTTGAGGAGCCGGTCCCGAGAACTCTGCGGCGTCGAATTCCTACCGAGACAGTGCACTCAGTGATCTGACGCTTGCTTCAACCCTTCCTAGCCTCGCGAGATACCCTGTCTCATGGAATATTGATGACTTGCCCGGGAAAGATTCGGTCGGGATCGGTGATTTGCGGGTTCGCTTTCTCCAAATGCGACAGGCTAACCCCGAATCTCTTGGCGATGCCACCCAGGGTGTCTCCTCGCTGGACAACGTAGGTACGCTGAGGGTGAGGCGGAGATTCAGATGTAAAACCAATCCACACATGCCCAAGCAACGTAGTCTGTGCCACCCTTATACGGGACCGGAATCCACCATTGGCTCCCCCCGCAGTCCCGTGTAACGCTCGCCGCGCCTAGCCTCACAACTGGGGGGAAGGGACTGCCCCGCGTCGAGGTGTCCATTGAATACAGCGTCTTTGCTGGCGCGATCACGGATGCGCAGGCCGTCGACCTTGCTGACGACCCAGCACTGACTATTGGTCAACGACTGACTATCGCCAACAAAACTCGGAGGACCCCAGTGCTTCTCTGAGGCTGGGGGCGTTTGAAACGTTCTCAGTCATGGGGATCCTTCTTTCGCTCTCGTACTGCGTCATGCGGTTCTGCAACTTGCGCTACGACCGCACCTTCGGCTTAAAATAAGTGATGGGGAAAGCCACTTGAGGTACGGACGTCTTTCGCTTGCCGTTACTGATGCTCAGGAGTCCGCGCAGCGCTACGGTGATACGTAACTCGGCGGCCAATCACCTGGTCGGGTCACTGGCGATCAGTAGCCGGCGGTGGCGCCTACGGACACTTCACGAAGCTGGTGCGCAAGGACGCGCAGTGCCGTTCCGCCATGGTGGCGGCCGGGACCCAGCGCCAGCCGGGATAGTCCCGTCTTCGAGACCCGAGTACAAATGCAGGACAAACGGCGGTGGCCAACACCGACGCCTAACCAACGACGGCAGGGGACGCGCATGGTTCACGCTAGTCATGCACAGTGTCAGGCGGTTGATCCCTGGTCGCTGTCCATGGTGCGGTTCACCAACTACAGGTGAAGGGGATCGTCCTCGCCGGCGGTAGTGGCACCCGGCTGCATCCGATCACCCAGGCCGTCTCCAAGCAGCTGCTGCCGGTGTACGACAAGCCGATGGTGTACTACCCGATTTCGGTACTCATGCTGGCCGGGATCCGGGAGATCCTGATCATCTCCACCCCCTTGGACCTGCCGCTGTTTCGCCGCCTGCTCGGTGACGGCAGCCAGCTGGGGCTGCGGCTGAGCTACGCTGAGCAGGCCGAGCCCAACGGCCTGGCCGAGGCCTTCGTCATCGGCACGGATTTCATCGCCGACGACCCGGTCGCCCTCGTCCTGGGCGACAACATCTTCTATGGCCACGGCTTCTCCACCACACTCCAGCAGTGCGTGGCCACGGTCGACGGTTGTGTGCTGTTCGGGTATCCGGTCAAGGACCCGCAGCGTTATGGGGTCGGCGAGGTCGACGCCACCGGCAAGCTGGTCTCGATCGAAGAAAAACCACCAGCGCCTCGCTCGAACAAGGCGATCACCGGCTTGTACTTCTACGGCAACGACGTCGTAAAGATCGCCCGCTCGCTCACCCCGTCCGCGCGCGGCGAGTTGGAGATCACCGACGTGAACTTGCACTATCTCCGGGAAAACCGGGCGGCCATGATCGACCTGGGTCGCGGGTTCGCCTGGCTGGACACCGGCACTCACGAGTCGCTACTCGAGGCCGGGCAGTTCGTTCAGGTGCTCGAACACCGCCAGGGAGTGCGGATCGCCTGCTTGGAGGAGATCGCTCTGCGGATGGGCTTCATCGATGCAGACGCCTGCCACGCGCTGGGTCAGTCGCTGGCGCGGTCCGGCTACGGCCAGTACGTCATGGACGTCGCCCGCTCGGCGCGCTGAATCAGCGGTCAGGCAGTTGGTGTCGAGACATCTCTTCAAGGCGGTGAACCCGATCCGCGATCGGCGGGTGCGTGGAGAACAACCGCGCAGCTCCATCGCCCGGCCGGAACGGGTTGGCGATCATGAGGTGGGACTGCGAGGCCACCGCTGGCTCTGGACGTAGCGGTGCGGCGCGGGTGCCGTACTCCAGCTTGCGCAGTGCGCTGGCCAGCGCCAGCGGGTCACCGGTCAGCTGCGCGCCGGAGGCGTCGGCCTGGTACTCCCGTGACCGGCTGACCGCCATCTGTACGATGCCGGCCGCGATCGGGCCGAGCAGCGCGATAAGGATCATGGCGATCGGGTTCGGACGATCGTCGCCGCCACCACCGAACAGTCCCGCGAACATCGCCAGGTTCGCCAGCGCCGACACCATGCCGGCCAGTGCTCCGGCCACCGAGGAGATCAAGATGTCCCGGTTGTAGACATGCGACAACTCATGGCCGAGCACTCCGCGTAGCTCACGTTCGTCCAGCAGGTCGAGGATGCCGACGGTGCAGCACACCGCCGCGTGCCGTGGGTTGCGGCCGGTGGCGAAGGCGTTGGGTGCCTGCGTCGGGCTGACGTACAGCCGTGGCATCGGCTGGCGGGCATCGGTGGCCAGCTCCCGGACGATCCGATACATCATGGGCTGCTCGGGCTCGGACACCGGCCGAGCGTGCATCGCTCGCAACGCGATCTTGTCCGACTTGAAGTAGGCATAGGCGTTCATCCCCAGCATGAGCACCACTGCGATGAGTACCCCGACACGGCCGAAGAACGATCCGATCAGCACGACCATCGCCGAAAGCCCGCCGAGCAGCAGCGCGGTCTTCAGCCCGTTGACGTGGTTGCGCACGGTGGTCGACCTCCCGGTGTGTTCGGGCTTCATCACTGCAACGCGCCCGCTGGCTGCCGGGTTCCGTGCGCATGACCAGGCGACACACCGGGCACCAACGGCGGACACACCGAGCAGCGGAGCCCTGACACGCGGGCTAGGGGGCGAGGCGCAGGGTGCAGCATTGGGGGCCGCCGCCGGCCCGGCGCAGTTCTGAGACGTCGACGAAGACGGGCTC
>DASQVB010000325.1:0-3720 GCA_035640975.1 Pseudonocardiaceae bacterium | reverse complement strand
GGCTTCCAGTAGGTGGTTTTTGGCGCGCTCGCCGTCGCGGACGATCCAGCGCAGGTCCCGGCGTAGCTGCGGGGACATCTTCTCGGTGACGTCGTCGGAGCTGCGCACCCGCTCGGCGGCGTAGAGACCGGCCTCGATGCGTTTGGCGAGCTCCACCTCCTCCTCTGCGTTGAGCAGGGCAACCTTGCCGATCTGCTTGAGATACGCCCGTACCGAGTCGGCGGACGCGGTGAGTTCGGCGTCCTTGCGGGCCTGCCGCAGCGCCTCGGACTCCTCCTCGTCCCAGACGAAGTCTTCCGCGCCCGGACCACTTGGCGCCTCCGGCTCTTCAGCGTCGACAGTGATCTCTTCGACCTCGACTTCGACCAGGTCCTCGGCAGCAGGTCCGCTCTCGATGTCAGCGGTTGCCTCGACCTCAGCCTCGACATCGACGGGTTCAGCCACGTCGGCGGGTTTCGGGACATCCTGGGCGGCGTTGCTGTGGGCTTTCGGGCGCGTCCGAGCCACGCCACTCCTGGTGCCTTTCGGCCGGGCAGCGGCAGCCAGGTCGGTGTCACTAGCGGTGCCGTTACGGGAGGAGGGCGCTTCCGCGACCCCGGAATTCGAGGGCGCAGACTTGGAGGTCGCTGACTTCGAGGCGGTGGCGCGACGGGAGGCGGGTTCTGCGGCTGCCACGGACGGCCTTTCGAGACGGTCGGTGTTCGGGCGCTGTTGGAGAAGCTGGTGGAGAATCGGGCTTCCGTCGGCGAGCTCGTCACTGGAACGAGTGCCGGAACCATTGCGGTGTGCCGGACTCCGGCGGTGCCATCCAGCGTGCTCGGGGACGATGCCGTGTTCCATTGTAACGACTCTGTATTCTAACGACGCTGATCGCCACTGGGAGTCCATGAAGGGTAGACACAGCAGAGTAAACCCAGCAGTGTGGATCCGGCGTCTTTGGATGTCACCGCACGCGCCCTTCGGCGGCTGCCGCTGCGGCACCGACGATGCCGGCGTTGTTGCGTAAGGCCGCCGCGACCACCGGGGTCCGGCACTGCACCAGCGACAACCACTTGTCGGCCTTCCTGCTGATCCCACCGCCTGCGATGATCAGATCGGGCCAGATCAGATTCTCCAGGACCTGCAGGTAGCGAGATACTCGGGCGGCCCAATCCGGCCAGGACAGGGCTTCGTCGTTGCGGGCGGAAGCGGCGGCGCGGTCCTCAGCGTCGGTGCCGTCGACCTGGAGGTGGCCCAGTTCGGTGTTGGGCACCAGTTCCCCATCGACGAACAGGGCGCTGCCGATACCGGTGCCGAAGGTGACCAGCAGGACCACACCGTCGTGGTCGCGGCCCGCGCCGAACCGCATCTCCGCGAGGCCGGCGGCGTCGGCGTCATTGAGTACGGTCACGGGGACCCGGCAGTAATGGGCGAACAGACTGGCCGCGTCGGTGCCCTTCCATGAAGGGTCCACGTTGGCCGCGGTGAGTGCGATGCCGTTCTTGAGGACACAGGGCAGGGTGACTCCCATCGGGCCTTGCCAGCCGAACTCACCGGTGATGGTGGCGACGACCTCAGCCACCGCCTCCGGGGTGGAGGGTTGCGGGGTGGGAATGCGCACTCGCTCGTCGTCCAGTGAGCCGGTGCGCAAGTCCACAGTGCAGCCCTTGACACCGGATCCGCCGACGTCCACCCCGAATCCGGCAGTCCTGGCCATCCGCGTCCTCTCCTGACGGCCCGCCGCACCGACCCGCCGATCGGATTCGACCCTAACCCGGACTCGTCGATGACGGTGTGGTCGGATGGCTTGGTGCGCAGCGAGCGCGGGGATGACGTTGAACAGCTGCGGGCCACGGCGGTGGCGGTGGTGCAGGAGGTCGGCGACCTGGTCGTCCGGATGCGGGCCGCCGGACCCGGGCACGTGGATACCAAGAGCAGCATCACGGACGTGGTCACCGCCGCCGATACGGCAGCGGAGCGGCTGGCTCGGCGGCTGCTTGCCCAGTGGCGGCCCGGTGAACCGATATTGGGCGAGGAGGAAGGAGGTGCCGGCCCGCCGGAGGGGGACCTGTGCTGGGTGGTCGATCCCATCGACGGCACGGTGAACTACCTCTACGGGCTGCCCTGGTATGCGGTGTCGGTGGCGGTACAGCGGGACGGGCAGTCCCTCGCGGCCGCGGTGGGTCAACCCGCTGATGGCCGGCTGTGGAGCGCGGCCCGCGGCGGCGGCGCGCTGTGCGACGGAGTCGCCTTGCGGGTCAGCGCGGCCACCCAGCTGGAGCTGTCACTGATCGGCACGGGGTTTTCCTACCGGTCGCAGCGCCGGGCCCGGCAGGCGGCGATGGTAGCCGGCATGCTGCCGAGGATTCGCGACCTGCGTCGCGCGGGATCCGCTGCGCTGGACCTGTGCTCGGTCGCGTCAGGGTGGTTGGACGGTTTCGCCGAGCACGGGCTGCACCGCTGGGACTGGGCAGCTGGTGCACTGATTGCAGCCGAGGCCGGCGCGGTGGTCCGGTTGCCCTCGCCGGGATCGGATCTGGTGTTGGCCGCGACACCCGGTATCGCTGATGCGCTGGTGGAGCTGGTGATGAAGTGCGGTGCCGATGCGGTGTGACGGGCGTCAGCACGTCACCTGACGAGCCTGGCTCAACAGGATCGGATCTGCCACGGGCGTCGCTGGCTGGGTTATCGCCCGTGCCTCCGGAAATGGCTCAGCCTGGGCGGCGAGGCCGCCTTGGGAGAACTCGACCGGTGCCGGCGGCCGGAGCTGCCCCAAGCGCTCCAAGGCCGCCCGGGCCGCGGTATTGGGCCGCAGCGCGGTGAACTTGGTGCCCAGCGCCAGGTCGACCATCGAATCCGGCCGGGCGTCACGGACGAGTTCAGCGCACGGCAGTGCCAAGCTCAACGTCCGGGCCGCAGCCTCACCGGCGACGCCGAAACGGATCTCCCCGTAGCAGAGTAGATCAAAGGCGGGGTGCACCGGATCATTGGTTGGCCTGCCGGTGGGGGCAAACCCGAGCTCGGAAAGCCCGCCGCCGACGATGGCTGCTTCGCCGCGCTCGCCGCTGGCGTTGAGCACCTGCACCCGCACCTGCTGGGGCGGCGCAGGCGACACCCCGTCCAAGCCGTCGACCGGGAGTCGCTGGCCTGGGGCGACCGCAGCACCAGTCGCCTCGGCAGCAGCCTGGCAGCCACCCGCGGTCGGATCCGGCCGCAGCACGATGGCCCACACCAGTCCAGCCACCGTAGTGAGCACCAGCGCCAGCAACACTGCGCGCATCGGCCTGCGGGTGCGATATGGCCTTGGCCGCCGAACCGGAGAGGTGTCCACCGCAGCCATGGCTACCCTCCCTGCCCAGGCACTACACCTGAGGGTAGGGGCGGGGCGAGTTCCGCGCAGCTGGATACGGCGTGTCCGACGCGGGCTTCCCCCACTCGGACGCCAGACGCTCAGCGCCGGGTATGCATACTGCCGGGGGGACACGCCGGGGAGTTCCGCGCGCTGTGTTGATCGGTGAGCTACTCTCTCGCCGCTCTGGCGCCATCGGGGGCCAATACGACAGCCAACGTGCGGCATGCCAGAGCCGCATCCGCAGCGTCGCAGTGTGACCAACGTCTCGGGCACAAATCAGGGTTCCTGTGCGTTGTGCTGCGGCACGATCCGTACGACTCAGGGGTGGGAAAGATCATGGCGACCGACTACGACGCTCCACGGCGGAGCGAGACCGACGAGCTCACCGA
>DASQVB010000324.1:0-11887 GCA_035640975.1 Pseudonocardiaceae bacterium | reverse complement strand
ACCCCTGACCCGAACTTCCGGCTTGGACGGTTGTTACGACCGGTGCGGGGATGGCTGACGGTCACCGCCATCCTGGTCGGGCTCGACGCGCTGGCCACCGTGGCTTTCCCGGCGCTGGGCGGCCTCGCTGTCGACGCCGTCACTCGCCAGGCCCCAGACCTGCTGGTCGTGGTGGTCCTCGTCGGGCTCGGGGTGATCATCGCCGACTGGCTCGTGATGGCCGCCCAGACGATGGTCGCCGCACGGGCCGGTGAGACCCTGCTGTATCTGTTGCGGGTGCGCAGTTTCGCGCACCTGCAGCGGCTCGGGCTGGACTATTTCGAGCGCGAGATGGCCGGTCGGATCATGACCCGGATGACCACCGACGTGGATGCGCTGTCCACATTCCTGCAGACAGGACTGTCCACAGCGCTGATCAGCGTGCTCACCGTGGTCGGGGTGGCCACCGCGTTACTGCTCACCGACGTAGGTCTCGCTGTGGTCGCGATGTTCAGCCTGCCAGTACTGATCGTGGCCACCGTGGTGTTCCGGCATCGGTCGTCGGCGGCCTACGCGCAGGCCCGGGAACAGATCAGCGAGGTCAACGCCGATTTGCAGGAGAACGTCTCCGGTATCCGGGTGGCGCAGGCGTTCACCCGGGAGCGACGTTCGGCCGGAGACTTCGCCGCCCGCAGTGACGCCTACCGGCTCACCCGGCTGCGAGCTCAACGCTACATCGCCACCTACTTCCCGTTCGTCGCGATGCTCTCCGACCTGGCACATGCCGCGGTGCTCGGCGTCGCGGCGTCGCGGGTCGCTGCGGGGACCGTCACCCCTGGTGTGCTCACCGCATTCCTGCTCTACCTAGGGTTGTTCTTCGCACCCGTGCAACAGCTGTCCCAGGTCTTCGACAACTACCAGCAGGCCGCGGTCGGGCTACGGCGTATCCGGGACCTGCTCAATACACCGACCTCGGTGCCGTCCCCGGATGCCGACGCCGTCAGAGTGCCGGCCCGGTTGCACGGCGAGGTGGAACTGCGTGAGGTCACCTTCTGCTACCCCGGCTCGGCGCAACCTGCGCTCGACCGGGTGTCGCTGCGGATCGCCGCAGGGGAAACCGTAGCGCTGGTAGGCGCTACCGGAGCGGGCAAATCCACCCTGATCAAGCTGATAGCCCGATTCTATGATCCGGTCGGCGGGATGGTCCTGGTCGACGGCGTGGACCTGCGGCGCTACGACCCGGCAGCGTTTCACCATCGGCTGGGCGTGGTGCCGCAGGAGGCACACTTGTTCTGCGGCGACGTTGCGGACAACATCGGCTTCGGTGCGCCGGGGGCAAGTCCCGCCGAGGTGGAAGCCGCGGCGCGGCGGGTCGGCGCGCTGGAGGCCGTCGCGGCGCTCCCGCACGGATTCCGCCAGCCGGTTGGTGAGCGGGGGCAGGGCCTGTCTACCGGGCAGCGGCAGCTACTCGCGTTGGCCCGCGCCGAGCTCGTCGATCCCGATCTGTTGCTGCTCGACGAGGCCACCGCGGCGCTGGACCCCGCCACTGAATCGGTCGTGCTGGCCGCCGCGGACCGGCTCGCCAAGCGCCGCACTACCGTCGTCATCGCGCACCGGCTGGCTACCGCGGCCAAGGCCGATCGGATCATCGTGCTCGACGACGGGCGCGTCGTGGAGCAGGGTCGCCATCCCGAACTACTCGCGGCGGGCGGACACTACGCCCGGCTGTGGGCCGCGGGCTCGCCGGACGGAACCGTCGCAGCCTGATCAGCAGCGGGATCAATAACCCGCGGAGGGTTCACTTGGCGGTCCACGGGAACCCTGGACGCGCCTGACGTTTTTACTCGGCTAGGTGAGCCACCGACGGCGCGGGCGATGCCTGTCGCCGCTTGGCGGGGGCTAGCCTGGGGTTAGCCGAGCAACCCGAAAGAACGGATAGAGGCGAGTCCCCGCAGTGTCCCGCAGCAGCTCCACACCCCACGACCGCTCCGCGCAGTTCGGCCCAAACGAGTGGCTGGTCGAGGAGATGTACGAACAGTTCCTGGCCAACCCCTCCACCGTGGATCCTGCGTGGCACGACTTCTTCGGCGACTACCGACCCCCGCCGCGCGGTGGAAACGGTGAGGCGCCACTCTCGACGCAGCCGCCAACGCCATCGTCGAAGCTCGCCCGGACGAACCGGGCTACCACCAAGGAGCAGCCCGTCCGGCGCGTCGAGCAGCACGATGACGACCCGGAGCTCACCACCACCCCGCTGCGTGGCGCGGCCGCCCGCGTGGTGGCGAATATGGAGACCTCGCTGGCCCTGCCGACGGCAACCAGCGTGCGCGCGGTCCCGGCGAAGCTGCTCGCCGACAACCGCATCGTGATCAACAACCACCTCAAGCGAACCCGTGGTGGAAAGATCAGCTTCACCCATCTCATCGGGTACGCGGTGGTGCGCGCACTGGCCAGCTACCCCCAGATGAACCGGCACTACATCACTGACGCCCACGGCAAACCTGCTGTCGTGGCGCCGGAGCACGTCAATCTGGGTTTGGCCATCGACCTGCACACCGACCGCGGCCGCAACCTTGTCGTCGCCTCGATCAAGGGCTGCGAAGGAATGGCCTTCGCCCAGTTCTGGCAGGCCTACGAAGACATCATCCGCAAGGCCCGCGAGGGCAATCTCACCGCCGAGGACCTGGCCAACACCACCATCTCGCTGACCAATCCGGGCACTATCGGCACTAACCACTCGGTGCCCCGGCTGATGTCCGGGCAGGGCGCGATCATTGGTGTCGGTGCCATGGAGTACCCAGCAGCCTTTCAGGGCGCCAGCGAGCAGGCACTGGCCGACATGGCCGTCAGCAAGATCATTACGCTCACGTCCACCTACGACCACCGCATCATTCAGGGTGCCGAGTCCGGGGAGTTCCTGCGTCGGGTACACGGCCTGCTGCTGGGCCAGGACGGCTTCTACGACGACATCTTCGTCTCGTTGCGCATCCCCTACGAGCCGGTGCGGTGGGTACAGGACATCCCCGAGGGTGAGGTTCACAAGACCGCCCGAGTGCTCGAGCTCATCGACGCCTACCGCACTCGTGGCCATCTGATGGCCGACACCGACCCGCTGAACTACCGGCAGCGCCGGCACCCCGATCTCGACGTCCTCAGCCACGGCCTGACCCTCTGGGACCTGGACCGCGAGTTCGCCGTAGGTGGGTTCGCCGGGCACTCGAACATGAAGCTGCGAGATGTGCTGGGCGTGCTGCGAAACGCTTACTGCCGCAACATCGGCGTGGAGTACATGCACATCCTGGCGCCCGACGAGCGGCAATGGCTGCAGGAGCGCATCGAGCGAGTGCACGACCAGCCCAGCCCCGCCGAGCAGAAGTACATCCTGTCCAAGCTCAACGCCGCGGAGTCCTTCGAGACCTTCCTGCAGACCAAGTACGTCGGCCAGAAGCGGTTCTCCCTGGAGGGTGCCGAGACGGTCATCCCCCTGCTGGACGCCGTGCTGGACAAGGCCGCCGAGCATGAGCTGGACGAGGTGGTGCTCGGCATGCCACACCGCGGCCGGCTCAACGTGCTGGCCAACGTCGTGGGCAAGCCCTACTCGCAGATCTTCCGCGAGTTCGAGGGCAACCTCGATCCCGGCCAGGCGCACGGCTCCGGTGATGTCAAGTACCACCTCGGCGCCGAGGGTAAGTACTACCGGATGTTTGGTGAGGGCGAGACGAAGGTGTCACTGACCTCCAACCCGTCGCATCTGGAGGCTGTGGACCCGGTGCTGGAGGGCATCACGCGGGCCAAGCAGGACATCCTGAACAAGGGTCCGGACGGCTTTACGGTGCTGCCGGTCGCACTGCACGGCGACGCCGCCTTCGCTGGGCAAGGCGTGGTAGCTGAGACACTCAACCTGTCGCAACTACGCGGATACCGCACTGGTGGCACCGTGCACGTGATCGTGAACAACCAGGTGGGGTTCACCACCGCGCCGCAGTACGCGCGGTCTAGCGAGTACTCCACCGACGTCGCGAAGATGATCGGCGCGCCGGTATTCCACGTCAACGGTGATGACCCGGAGTCCTGTGTGTGGGTGGCCAAACTCGCGGTGGACTACCGCCAGGCCTTCCAAAAAGACGTCGTTATCGACATGATCTGCTACCGCCGCCGCGGTCACAACGAGGGCGACGACCCGTCGATGACCCAACCGAAGATGTACGACATCATCGATACCAAGAGATCCGTTCGCAAGGGCTACACCGAGGCGCTCATCGGCCGCGGTGACATATCCGTGGAGGAAGCCGAGCGCGTCCTGAAGGACTATGCCCAGCAGCTTGAGCATGTGTTCAACGAGGTGCGGGAGCTGGAGAAGCGCGCTGCGGCACCGAGCGAGTCGGTGGAAACCGAACAGATGGTGCCCACCGGGCTGTCCACCGGGGTCGACCGCAGCGTCATCGAGCGGATCGCCGACGCGCACGTCAACCTGCCGGAGGGCTTTACTCCACATCCGAGGGTCAAGCCGGTGCTGGAGAAGCGGGCGAAGATGGCCCGCGACGGCGGCATCGACTGGTCCTTCGCCGAGCTGCTGGCGCTCGGTTCGCTGTGCATGGACGGCCGGATGGTGCGGCTGTCCGGTCAGGACACCCGGCGCGGCACTTTCGTGCAACGGCACTCGGTGCTGATCGACCGCAAGACCGGGGCCGAGTACACACCACTGATGAACCTCGCCGACGATCAGGCGAAGTTCCTGGCCTATGACTCCGCGCTGTCGGAGTTCGCTGCGGTGGGTTTCGAATACGGCTACTCGGTGGCGAACCCGGACGCCCTGGTGCTCTGGGAGGCGCAGTTCGGCGACTTCGTCAACGGCGCGCAGCCGGTGATCGACGAATTCATCTCCTCCGGCGAAGCCAAGTGGGGACAGCACTCTGACGTCGTGCTGCTGCTGCCGCACGGCCATGAGGGGCAGGGGCCGGATCACACGTCTGGCCGCATCGAGCGGTTCCTGCAACTCTGCGCCGAGGGCTCGATGACCGTGGCACAGCCATCCACTCCGGCGAACTACTTCCATCTGCTGCGCCGGCATGCACTGGACGGGGTGCACCGACCGCTGGTGGTCTTCACGCCGAAGTCGATGCTGCGACTCAAGGCGGCGGTGAGCCCGGTGGAGGACTTCACCTCAGGGCGGTTCGCCTCGGTGCTCGACGACCCTCTGGTCGGCGATCCGTCGGCGGTGTGCCGGGTGCTGCTGTGCAGCGGCAAGATCAGCTATGAGCTGAACGCCGCACGCCAGCAACGCGGCATCTCCGACGTGGCGATCGTGCGCGTCGAGCAGCTCTACCCCGTGCCCAAGCGGCGGCTGGCGGCGGCGCTGGACCACTACCCGAATGCCACCGACGTGCGCTGGGTGCAGGAAGAGCCCGCCAACCAGGGCGCGTGGCCGTTCTACGGGCTGAGCCTGCCCGATCTGGTTCCCGAGCGGTTGGGCAACCTGCGGCGGATCTCTCGGCGCGCCATGGCCGCCCCCTCAGCGGGATCGGCCAAGGTGCATGAGGTCGAGCAACGTGAACTCATCACCGCCGCCCTCGAGCGCTGACCTCCTCCACCCTGGCGTGTCGCGCTCAGGTGCCCGGTGTGTCCGGCACGGGTGCTCGGTGTGGCAGGCGCTGGTGCACGCTGCGCCGCTGGTATGGAGACGCAAGCGCCTCGGAAGAAAAGGAGTCGAGGTGTATTTCACCGATCGCGGTATCGAAGAACTCGAAGATCGACGCGGCAACGAACAGCTCAATGTCGAGTGGCTGGCTGCACGAATGCGCGCGTTCGTCGATGAGCACCCGGAGTTCGAGCACGCCGTTGAGCGGTTGGCCACATTCCTGGCTCGCGACGATGCCGACGAGCCGGACACTCTCGACGCCTGAAGGGTGCTACTGCTCGTCAGCGATCTAACCGCTACTGCCGCCCGTCCTCGCCACCGACGGTGCACGTCAGGCACAGGTGGTGCGCATCAACACCGGACACACCGTGTAGGGAAACACAACACGCCGTGGGAGGGGTACGGGGTTACCAGGCGTAGGCTTCCGGGGCAGGTTTGGCGCCATTGGGGCCTGGCGCCGGGAACTGCTCGTCGAGCCGGTTCAGCACCTCGGCATCCAGGGTGATTGTCATGGCTCGCAGCGAGCTGTCGAGTTGCGCGACCGTTCGCGGGCCGACAATCGGCGCAGTCACCCCGGGCTGGTGCAGCAACCAGGCCAAACCGACGTTGGCGGGGTCCTCACCGAGGTCGGCGCACAACTTCTCATAGGCCTCGATGCGCTCCCGGTTCGCTGTGAGCGCGTCGGCCGAGAAGCTCGAGGTACTCCGCGAACCGCCACCCTCACGTTGCTTGCGCAGCACGCCGCCGAGCAGGCCACGGTTCAGTGGTGACCACGGGATCACCCCGAGGCCATAGTGGCGCGCGGCGGGCAGCACCTCCAGCTCCACCCAGCGATTGAGCAAGTTGTAGATCGACTGCTCGCTGACCAGCCCGGTGACGTGCTGGCGGCGCGCCGTCTCTTGGGCGGCCGCGAGGTGCCAACCGGCGAAGTTCGACGAGCCAACATAAATGATCTTACCCTGCTGCCGGAGCACCGACATGGCCTCCCAGATCTCCTCCCACGGGGTGGCCCGATCCACGTGATGCATCTGGTAGAGGTCGATGTAGTCGGTCTGCAGCCGGCGCAGCGACGCGTCGCAGGCCCGCCGGATGTTCAGCGCGGAAAGCTTCGTTTCGTTGGGCCAATCCCCCATCGAGCCATACAGTTTGGTCGCCAGCACGGTGCGCTCGCGGCGACCGCCACCAGCGGCGAACCATCGGCCGATGATCTGCTCGGTGACACCTTTGCCCTTCTGCCAGCCGTAGACGTTCGCGGTGTCGAAGAAGTTGATGCCGTGCTCGTGGGCCCGATCCATGATCGCGTGGCTGTCGGTCTCGGAGGTCTCCGGGCCGAAGTTCATCGTGCCCAGGCACAGCCGAGAGACCGAAAGACCGCTACTGCCCAGCTGCGTGTATTCCATGCCCGCCAGCCTCGCACCGCGATCGCCATCGGACCACCCGACGGTGATTGTGAGTGGCATTGAGTGCTATGGCACCGTCACGCACTCACGAGACGAAGTCCTTGGCCAGGTCGCCAGCACGGTGATCTGTCCCTCGCCGGTAAGCAGATCCAGCGCGTCGACGGCCACGGTGCCGTCATCGAACCGCTTGGTAACGCCGCGGAATCGATCATGGCCGTCTTCCCGGTAACCGATCGATGCACCCGAAGGTGTCCAGACACCATAACCCGGGATCCCGTACCCGGGCACCTGACGCGGTCACAGCGGGCACCAGAGACTGACACACCGGGAGGGGGTGCGGACGTGGGGAGGGGGAGTTAGCGAAGTGGTCCGAGGCCGAGTAAGGCGCGGAACTCGGGCCCACCGACCGCCCGAGAGAAATACCAGCCCTGGTAGGCGTGCACGCCAAGTCCCCGCAGCACCTGGAACTGGGTCGCGGTCTCCACACCCTCGGCGACACAGGTGCGACCCATCGCGCGAACCATGTCGACCACCGCGCGGGCCACCGCGAAGTCCGACGGGTCGACGCCGACCCCGCTGACGAACCGCCGGTCCAGCTTGACGATCTGCGCGGGCAGCTCCTTGAGCCGGGCCAGCGACGAGTAACCGGTCCCGAAATCGTCGACCGCGAAGCGCACCCCGCGCTCGACCAGCTCATCCATCGCTTGCCGGGCCGCGCTGGGCAGGTCCACCAGCGCCGTCTCCACCAGTTCCAACACCAAGCGATCCCACGGCAACCCGCTCTCGGCTACTGCGGTAGCCACGGCATCGACGAAGCCGGGCTCGCCAGGGATCAGCGCGGACAGGTTGACCGCGACCCCGATCCGACGCCCATCGGGGGTCACCCAGTTCCGCGCCTCATGCAACGCGGTGCGCAGCACCCAGCGGTCCAGCTCGCGCATCATGTCGCCTTGCTCGGCCACCGGCAGGAACACGTCTGGGCCGACCATCCCATGATCCGGGTGCGGCCAGCGGATCAGCGCCTCCGCTGAGACGATCGTTCCTTCGGAATCGACCACCGGCTGGTAGTACAGCTGCAGTTCGTCGCGCACCAGCGCCTCGCGAAGCTGGCCTTCCAGCTCCACCTGCCGATCGGCCGACGCCATCAACGCCGCGTTGGCCATCGCGAAATGCCCGGTGCCACCACGCTTGGCCTCGAACATGGCCGCGTCGGCGAAGCGCAGCAGGTCATCCGCGTCACCGGTAGCGGCTTTGTTGGCAACAGCGTCCGGCACCGCGACCCCGATGGCTGCCGACACGCGGATCAGCTGGCCTCGCAGCGGGATCGCGGTACGCAACAGCGCCGAGACCGTGGCGACCAGCGAGCTGATACCGCCCTGTGCGGCGACATCGGAACAGATCACCACGAAAACGTCGCCGGAGAGCCGGCCGCCGGTGCAACCCTCGGGCAATCCGTCCCGCAGCCACCGCGCCAGCGCGACCAGCAACTCGTCACCGGCGTCATGACCCAGCGCATCGTTGACCCGCTTGAAGTTGTCGATATCGCAGAACAACACGGCCAGATCGCGGTCGGGTGAGGCGAGCAGCTCGGTGAGGGTCTCCTTGATCGCGGCCCGATTGGGCAGGCCGGTGAGCTCGTCGTGAGTCGCCCGGTACTTCAAGGCCTCGGCCACTCGGCGACGCTCGGTGACATCAGTGAAGACAACCAACATGAACCGTTGCCCGTCATCTTGCACCGACGTCGAGATGTGCAGCTCGCAGTACACCGGCTCGCCATCGGCCCGCAGTAGCATCCGTTGCGGCACTGTGTAGCTCTCACAGGGTGCCGCCCGGTGGCTCCGCATGGTGCGCAGCCGCTCAGCTCGGTCGTCCGGGTGGGTGAGCGCTTCGGAACTCATCCCCCGAAGTGTCTCCAGGTCATAACCCAGCAGCTTGCACAGCGCCTCGTTGGCGTCGATCAGCCGATCGGCGTCATCGAAGATCCCGATGCCTACCGGGGCGATTGCCACCAGGTCAGCGAAGCGCTGGCTGGAACGCATCATCCGGGTTTCGGCGGCTCGCTGGTCAGTGACATCCTGGGCGGTCCCGACCAGACGCAGGGTCCCGGACGGGTCGACGATGACCGCGCCGTGACAACGGAAGGTGCGTACCGTCCCGTCCGGCCGCAGCACGCGGTGCTCGCACTCCACCGGCACGTGGTCGGCCAGCAGCTGACGCCATAGCTCGTCCACCCATTCCCGGTCATCGGGGTGCACCGAGGACAGGTAGGTCTGGTAAGTGGGCTGGCCTGGAGTCGGTGCCGTCCCATAGAGGGCTTGCATCATGTCCGACCAGACAAGCCGGTCCGAGCCCGGTTCCCACTCCCAGGTACCGATCCGGGCCACCCGCTGCGCCTCCGCCAGCCGGCGCTGCTCCTCACGCAGCTCACGCTCCAGCGCCCGCTCTTGCGTGACGTCTTGCACAGTGCCCATCAGGCGCAGGATCTCCCCGCTGGTCGACCGCTGCGCACGTAGCCGGCACACGTAACAGCTCTCGCCGTATTCGGGCAACCCACGGAATTCCACCTCCAAGGTGCCCGCACCAGAGTCGGAGATCATCTCTTCCACCCGCCGCAACAAGGCCGGCAGGTCTTCGGGGTGAACGTGCCGTAATGGGTCGGCGGGATCGACGCAGCGCCCAGCGAACAGCTCCGCCAGAGCAGGGCTGTAGCTGAGTTTGTTGGTGACCCACTCCCAGGTGAAACTGCCGATCCGGGCAATCCGCTGCGCCTCCAGCAGCCGTGCGCGCTCCTGCGCAAGCTCACTGTCCACGCGCGGTTCGCTGAAGAGGTTCCGGGTTTCGCTGAAGAGATCGCAGCGCCCTCGCGACCACCGGGTCATCGCACCGCCCACCGGGCCGACCTGCCACGGCCGGAGACTGACGACCGACTCGGTCTCGACCCGCTGGACCTCGGCAAGCCTGGGCTCGGTCACTGGCGCCTCGCCGGTCAAGCGGAGATCGGAGACGTCGACCAGGAACACCACGAGCAAATTCGTACCCGGCACGATCCAGCGCGTCACTCGCACTGGTAATGAGTGCCCTTCAGGTTTGACGAGTTCGGCATCGGTGCCGGCGCCCGTGAGCAGACGTTGCAGCGGCATCCCGATCAGCGAGTCCGGAAGCCAGCGTCCGGCGAGGCGGGCCGCTGCCAGGTTGGCCTGGACGACCATGCCGCCGTCACAGACCAGGGCGGGTGACTCGGGCAATGGAATTGGCTGGCCCACCCTGACGGCTGCCAGTGGCCAGCCAGGCGCGGCCCGACCTACCTGCCCGGCATCCAACGATAAGGGCCCGAAGTCGGCCCGCTTTGCCCGGTCGGCCACCGGCACCACCCTTCCGCCGCGCCTGCCGCCAACCCTCACTCGTCCGCGTGACGGTCCCTGGCTGCAGGAGCGTGGCCCTGACAACGGCGTGTCACAACTCTGTCGAGTGCACAACGCGCGAACTGACGATTGGTTATGCGGGACAGCAACCGCCTGTGACGTCTTTCGAGATCGACCCCACAGCAGTCGATCAGAGTGTCACCGGATCAGGTGGCGGAGTGGCAGTGCGGGGCTGCAGCGATGCGATCGGGCCGTCCAGCGAACTCGGTACAATCCAGCTCGGCCCAGTGCTGGCTAGCGGGGTAGCTAGGGTAGGGCACCGTGCAGTTCCGTGAGTTGGCGGTGCCGGGAGCCGTCGAATTCACCCCGAAAGCCTTTCCCGACGCTCGCGGTCGGTTCGTGGCGCCGTTCCAGGAGCAGGCGTTCGTCGACGCGACCGGACACCGGCTGCGGCTGGCCCAGGTCAACCACAGCGTGTCCCGGCTCGGCGTGATTCGGGGAGTGCACTTCTCCGATGTGCCGCCCGGCCAAGCCAAGTACGTGCACTGCTCCCGGGGCGCGCTGCTGGATGTCGCGATCGACGTCCGGATGGGCTCGCCTGCCTTTGGACACTGGGAGGCGGTGCGGTTGGACACCGAGACCTACCGCGCGGTGTACCTCGCTGAGGGGATCGGGCATGCCTTCATCGCGCTGGCTGAGGACACCGTCATCACTTATCTGTGCTCGACCAGATACAACCCCGTAGCGGAGCACACGGTGTACCCGCTGGATCCGGCGCTGCAGCTGCCCTGGCCTACCGACCTAGACGTGGAGCTGTCGGACAAGGACCGCGCAGCGCCGGTCCTTGCCGAAGCCGCGAAAGCCGGGATCCTGCCGCGCTGGGAGGACTGCCAGGCTCGTTACGCCGAACTCCGCGCTACGACATGACCTTCTCCAGCGCACTCAGCGGGCTGAGCGGGGTTATCCGACGCGGTTACCCCGCTGAGCCCGCTGAATGTGGGGGCGGCCAGGTTGAGGAGCGTCGGGGCAGCGCGCCGGGGGTGGGCCAGAGGCGGGCAAGGACCAACCCGATCGGTTCTGCGGCGCCGAGCTGGCGCGAGTCGGTGGATCCATCGGGATTGTCACCCAGCACCCACCAGCCGTCCCCGTGGCGCCCGACGACCCGCTTGACCGACAGCTGACCCGGGCGCTGGGCCCACTGGACCAGCGCCACCGCGCCGGGACGCGGCCGGGCTCGCACACCGACCAGTACGATGTCGCCATCGGACAGGGTCGGGGACATCGATGGTCCACGCACCACCGCGCGCCGCCACGGCCACCCGACCGGGTTGGATACCACTGATGATCACCGTCCCGATGCTCGCCGGGTCGCGCAGTAGTAGGGTCGCGTGACGTCGGAGCATCACATGTCAGGGAGGCACGATGCGACTGCTGTCGTGGATTCTGCACCGCCCCCGCCTGGAGGTTACTGCGCACTGCGACCTCCCGTGCGGCGTCTATGACCCGGC